>JBIOVC010000394.1:0-3926 GCA_044867545.1 Hyphomicrobiaceae bacterium
ACGCACACGCCGCCGCAAAGCTCCACGCAGGGCCAGTCCGGCTCATCCAATCCGGATGCGCAGTCCGACCGGGCCGGGCGTCAGCCGGAGCACGACGATCGATCCAACTCTGCCAAGCGGGACGACAATGGCTCCGAGCAGCGCTCTCAGCGCCCTGACGGCGCTCTTTATGTCTAGCGTGCTCGCCACGGGTGCCGTTCTGGCTGAACCCAACGCGTGCGAGCGTGAAATGGCGCGCGCGGCGGAAAAGCACGGCATTCCGCTCGGCATGCTCTATTCCGTCGGGCTGACCGAGACGGGTCGAGGGGATTCGCTCAGGCCCTACGCGCTCAACATCGAGGGCCGCAGCGTCTACGAGATCGGCAAGCAGGAGGCGCTCGCCCGCTTCCAGCGTGCGCGGCAAGAGGGTGCGAAGCTGATCGATCTCGGCTGCATGCAGATCAACCACCACTATCACGCCAGGAACTTCGCGTCGGCCGAGGAGATGCTCGATCCGGCGAAGAACGTCGAGTACGGCGCGCGCTTCCTCAAGGAGCTCTACGCGCGAGAAGGGAGCTGGACGATGGCGGTGGCACGCTACCACGCCGGCCCCGACAACGATGCGGCGCAGAAGAAATACGTGTGCCGCGTCATCGCCAACATGGTGGCGACCGGGTTCGGCGAGTGGACGGGCGAGGCGCGGGCGTTCTGCCGCGCCAATTGAAGTGCGTATCGAGTGCCGGTTTCATGCGAGATCAACGGGAAAGCCATGGCCAAGACAGGACTGCTCGGGCCCTATCCGCTCACCTATGACGAGATCAAGGATACGGTGGTGCCGAGGATGCCCGGCGCCTATGCGCTCGGGCGGAAGGACACCGCGGGGCGGTTCTCGGTGCGCTATGTCGGCAGGTCCGATGACGACGTGAAGGCGCGTCTATGCCAGTACATAGGCTCGGACAGCCTCTTCAAGTTCATGCACTTCCTGTCGCCGAGAGCGGCGTTCGAAAAGGAATGCGAGCTCTTTCACGAGTTCAGTCCGCCGGGGAACCGGGTTCATCCGAGCCGGCCCGCCGGGACGGGGTGGACGTGCCCACGCTGCCAGATGTTCGACCGGCCGGGGACAAAAGCGCGATGATGTCGCTCAGCGCCGCCTCGTAGCCGTGATGCCAGTAGGCGCGCTCGGGCGTGTTGGCGTCGAGGTGCTTCTGGTCGACGGCGGTGTAGGGAGCCTGGTCGTCGAGCCACTGGCGCAGGCTGTCCCTGCGGCGCTCGATGAGCGACATGCTGCTGGGGTCCGACATCGGGCTTTTACTCACACGCTACTCAACGGACGCTGCTCGACTGACCGGGCACTATAACCGGACAGCGTTGGCAAACCGCCAACGCGACAGCAGCATTTTTATGAAGTTGCGGAACGAGCGTCCCAATCCTGGGCGGCGGTCAATTCCGTAGTCAGACGATCAGCATCCGATCAGGAGCGGGCGGGCGGCGCCTTGCTCCGCCTCTCCCGAAGCGCCTGATCGATCAGCATGTTGGCAATCGTCATGCGGCGGGTCGCCTGCTCGCGCAACTCGGGGGCGACGCGATCGGGATGGTTTTCCAGGGCGTACTCGCGACGGATCCTCAAGAGGTCGTCGATGGACAGATCCGGGTCGATCTTCAACGCATCGGCAACGATTTCCTCTTCCGACTTCGGCGGCTCGGGCGCCGGCGGCGGCTCGGGCGGGCGAGGGTCACGCGCATCGGCGTAGATCTTCCCGAGGATCTGGGAGGGGACGTAGGTGTGGTCCTCGCCGAGCTCGGAAATGCTGTCGAGGATCTCCCGGAGCTGGAAGTCGGATATCTTCGGAGCAGCAGCGGTCGGGTCGTCGAAGGTCCGCTGCAGCGATTCCAGGATCTCGGTGAACTCGGCCCGACTTGAAGTGGTTGCACGAGACATTGTTGTAGGGGCTTCTGCAGGGTCGCAGTCGTGGCCTGGTGATCCGGTAGGCGCGTGGTCATTCTGGTCGGGTGCCATTGACAGACTGTAAAGGGAAACGATCCGCACACGGGTCAGGGTTAGCGATAGACGAACGGAACCCGCGCCTTTGTCCGCGGTGGCTACTTTCAGACCACAGACAGACTCTTTGCGCCGGTCGTCGCTGCGAGGGCGGACGGCGCAACCTTGAAGACGCTCTCGGGTGTGCCGGCCGCCGCCCACACGACCTCGTACTGGAGCAGGTCCCGGTCGATGAAGGTCTTGAGCGGGGTCGCGTGGCCGAGCGGCGGGATGCCACCGATGGCATAGCCGGTGACGTCGCGCACGAAGCCTGCTTCGGGGCGCTTGAGGCCCTCGCCGATCGCCGCCGCCACACCTTTCTCGTCGACCCGGTTGGCGCCGGACACGAGCAGCAGGATCGGCGCGCTCGAGGCGCGGCCCTGAAACACAAGCGACTTGACGATCTGGCCGACGGCGCAGCCGCAGGCGGCCGCCGCCTCCTCGGCGGTGCGCGTCGATTGCGCGTGAGTGACGATCTCGATGTCGAGGCCGGCGGCGCGGGCCGCCTCCAGGAAGCGGCGCGCCGCAGGTTTCAGCTCAGCCATGCACTCCCCCCAATGGTCGCTCCGGCCGCCTTATATCACCGGCTTGGCGTAGCGGCCTGCTCCAGCAACCTCAGCGCGGCGTAGGCGTTGGCGCGGCCGGCACCGAACTCCTCGTCCGGGCCGGGCGCGCCCAGGTCGCTCGCCGCCGCCGTCAGCGCGAGCCTCGCGGTCTCCGCCGAGAGGCTCGGATTGCGCTCGAGCAGGAGTGCGATGATGCCGCTGACGTGAGCTGCCGCGAACGAGGTGCCGGAGTGGAGCTGGTGGGCGTGGCCTGCGGTCGGCGCCAGGATGTCGACGCCCGGTGCGGCCATGGCGATATAGGCTCCGCGGTTGGCCTGCGTGTAGAGCCGGTCGGCCGAGTCGGTGGCGGTGACCGCGATCACTTGCGGGTAGGCGGCCGGGTAGGCGGGCGGTGCGGACGGCCCGGCGTTGCCGGCGGCGGCGACCAGGATGGCGCGCCGGGCGTGTGCTGCTCTCACCGCCTTCTCCATCAGTGGGTCGCGGGGACCGGCGAAGCTCAGGTTCAGCACGCGCGCGCCCTGGTCGATCGACCATTCGAAGCTCTTCAGCAGGGCGGCAGAGGTGGCGGAAGCCGGACGACCCTTCTCGCCAGGCTTGAACGCGCGCACGTTCAGCAGCCGCGCCTGCGGGGCGATGCCCTGCACGGTGCCGCGCGCGCGGATGATGCCGGCGACCGCGGTGCCGTGTGGGTCGGCGTTGGCGTCGCTGTCGCCGACGGCATCGAAGGACTCGGCAATGGCCGCGGCGAGGTCGGGGTGACTGGCGTCGATGCCCGAATCGATGACGGCGACGAGTGCGCCGCGGCCGTGCGCCAGGAGGTGGGCAGAGGTCAGGTCGACCTTGGCCAGCGCGTACTGGAGCCCTGCTGACTGAATGGCCGGGGCGCCCTGGCCTGCGCGGTAGATGAAGTTCGGCTGCGGATCGCCGGCGCGGGGATCGGCCTGCAGCGCGGCGACGACGGCGGGAACGGCGCGCCCGTCCGGGATGCGGTAGCGCACGACGCGGGTGTCGATGAGGGCGAGGTCGAGACGCTCGAGCAGTTGCAGGCCGTGGGTCTGGGCGATGGCATCGTCGGTTGCCTGCGACTGGTTGCGCGCGATGCTCACCAGCACCTCGTCGGCGACGTATTCGTCGAGGGCGGCGACGGGCGGCTGGGGCGGAGCGGCGGGTGGTTGCGCCGGCGGCTCGGGCGTGCGGGTGATGACCGGCGGCACGGGCGGGGGAACGGGAATCGGCACCGCGATCACCGGCGGCGACTTGTCGCTAGTGCGGCAGATGCCGTCGATCAGACTCTTGCCCGAGGGGCAGAGGCAGCGGCCCTTGCGCTTGACGCCGCCGACGCA
>JBIOVC010000395.1:0-4587 GCA_044867545.1 Hyphomicrobiaceae bacterium
CCGCGGAGCCAGTCGTGTTCCAGCTCTACAGCGAGCCGCTGCAGCGGTTCCGGCTCTCCGCCCGCGGACATGGCCCGGCGGTGCCGCCCGAAGCGTACCGCGAGCGCGTCGAGCGCTATCTCGACCCGCTACCGTTCTGGTACGCGCCGTTCGAGGACGCCGCAACGGACGCCGGCCAGTTTCCCCTGCACGCGCTGACACAACGGCCAATGCACATGTACCACTCGTGGGGATCGCAGAACGCCTGGCTCCGGCAGATCACCTGCCAGAACCGGCTGTTCGTCAACCACGCGACGGCCGCCCGGCTCGGGATCGCGGACGACGACTGGGTCTGGATCGAGAGCGCCAATGGCAGGGTCAAGGGACAGGTCCGGCTCGTCAATGGCGTCAACTCGGACACTGTGTGGACGTGGAATGCGATAGGCAAGCGGCGCGGCGCCTGGGGCCTTGCGGACGATGCGGCGGAGTTCAATCGCGGCTTCCTGCTCAACCACGCGATCGGCGATCTTTCGCCGCCCGGCCGGAACGGACAGCGGTACTCCAATTCTGACCCGGTGACCGGGCAGGCGGCGTGGTTCGACCTCAGGGTGCGCATCGTCAAGTGCACTGCGGCCGAGTGTGGCGTCACGGAGCCGCAATTTGCGCGCCTGCAGCCGCCGCCGCACATCGGCACCCCGCGTGAGCGGCTCGATTTCGGCGCCGAGTTCCGCTGCGAGAGGATGCGGCGATGACCTCGGTCCCCGCTGTCACCGACAAGAACCTCGGCCTCGTCATCGATCTCGACACCTGCGTTGGCTGCCAGGCGTGCGTGACCTCGTGCAAGGAGTGGAACACGGGCGGGCACATGGCGCCGCTGACCGACATCAAGCCTTACGGCGGCGGTGTCGATGGCGTCTGGTTCAATCGCGTCCACACTTTCGAGCACCTCACCGAGACGGGCGGGCGCACGGTCCACTTTCCGCGCTCCTGCCTGCACTGCGCGGAGCCTGCCTGCGTCACCGTCTGTCCGACGGGCGCCTCCTACAAGCGCGCCTCGGACGGGATCGTGCTGGTCGATGAAGACAAGTGCATCGGCTGCAAGCTCTGCTCGTGGGCGTGCCCCTACGGCGCGCGCGAGTTCGACACCGACGTCGGCGTCATGAAGAAGTGCACGCTTTGCGTCGACCGGATCTACAATGAGAACCTGCCGGAGGAGGACCGGGTGCCCGCATGCGTCGCCGCCTGCCCGACCGGCGCCCGCCACTTCGGCGATCTCGGCGATCCTGACTCGGCGGTGTCGCAACTCGTCGCTGACCGCGGCGGCGTCGACCTGATGCCGGAGCTCGGCTATCGACCGACCAACAAATACCTTCCGCCGCGTTCCCGGCGCTGTGCTTCTTCCGCCCCAGCGCTCGAGCCGGCGTCGTCGGACGGCGGCTTTCTCGGGTGGGTCGACCGCATGCTTTCCCGCTGACCCCGATGCATCCTGCCTACTCCGTCATCCTCTTCACGACCGTCACCGGCGCGGGCTACGGCCTGTTGGCGCTGCTCGGCGTGCTCGCCGCGGCTGGTGCGGTGCCGGCGGACGCCCTGCTCGGGCTCGTCGGTCTCGGTATCGCGATGGCGCTCATCACCGGCGGGCTACTGTCGTCGGCCGCGCATCTCGGCCGTCCGGAGCGCGCATGGCGGGCGTTCTCGCAGTGGCGGACGTCCTGGCTGTCGCGCGAGGGCGTTGCCGCGGTCGCCACCTATCTGCCGGCGGGCCTCTTCGGCATCGGCTGGGTATTTCTCGGGCGCACCGACGGCTGGGTCGCGGCCGCGGGCTTACTGGCGGCGATCTTCTCCGCGCTCACGGTCTCGGCCACCGCCATGATCTATGCCTCGCTGAAGCCGGTCGCCGAGTGGCACAGCCCGTTCACGCTACCGGCCTATCTGATCTTTGCGCTGATGACCGGCGCGGGGCTGCTCAACGCCTTGCTCGCCTGTCTTGGTCTTTGGGACCCTCCGTGGGCAGCGTTTGGGATCGCGGCGACGCTAGCCGGGTGGGGATGGAAGATCGCGACCTGGCGCCACAACGACGCCCTCCACCTGCCCGCCAGCGCGAACACGGCGACGGGGCTCGCGGGCGGCAGCGTGCGATCGATCGAATGGCCGCACACCGAGGAGAACTATCTGCTGAAGGAAATGGGCTACCGCGTCGCGCGCAAGCACGCCGAGCGGCTCCGCCTGATCGCGCAGGCCGCCGCGTTCGCGCTGCCGGCCGCTCTGCTCATTGCCGCGATCCTGTCGGGACCCTTCGCCGCCGCGATACTCTCGGTGCTCGCCGTGCTGCTCCAGCTCGGTGGAATGCTCGTCGAGCGCTGGCTGTTCTTCGCCGAGGCACGGCACACCGTGACCCTCTACTATGGCCGGTAGACGGTTATGCGGGTGCGGTTGCCGCAGCAATCGCGCAGGTCATGACAATGTCGTCGGCGCTCGCGCCGCGCGACAGGTCGCTGATCGGCCGAGCGAAGCCCTGCAGGAAGGGCCCGAATGCCTTCGCGTTGCCGAGCCACTGGGTGAGCTTGTAGGCGATGTTGGCCGAGTCGAGATCGGGAAAGATCAGCACGTTGGCGCGGCCGGCCACCTCACCGACATCCTTGACCTTCTTCTCGGCGACGGCAGCGACGAGTGCGGCGTCGGCCTGAAGCTCGCCGTCGATCTTGAGCGCGGGCGCGCGATCGCGAGCGATCGCGAGCGCGCGGCGGACCTTGTCGACGCGCGGATGCTGCGCGCTCCCCTTGGTCGAGAACGAGAGCATGGCAACACGGGGCTCCTCGCCGAGCAGGCGCTCGGCGCTGCGGGCCGATGCGATAGCGATATCGGCGAGCGCCTCGGCGTCCGGGTCGGCGTTGACGGCACAGTCGGCAAAGATGAAGGGTCTCGGCCCGCGCCCCAGAAAATCCGGCGCGACCATGAAGAAATAGCTCGACGGCAGCGAGATGCCGGCGTCGAGCCCGACCGTCATCAGGCCGGCCTCGATGATGCGGCGGGTCGGGTTGGCGGCGCCCGCGACCATGATGTCGGCGTCGCGCTGTCGGACCATCATGCCGGCGAAATAGAGGGGCTTTGCCGCGAGCCGCCGGCCCATCGTGGGCGTCATTGCGTCTCGGCTTGCAGCAAGGAGATCGCCGTACGCGGACACCCGCGCATCCTTCGCCGGATCGGCGATCTCGATATCGCTCAAATCGATGCCGGCGGCCGACGATGCCGAGCCGACGGTCTCGCGCGATCCAACCAGGATCGGCGTGGCAACGCCCTCATCTTTCAGTCGGCGAGCGGCCGCGACCACGCGCGCGTCACCACCCTCCGCCAGCACGACTTTCAGACGGCGGCGACGTGCTGTATCAAGAGCGCGATCCATTTGATCCATAAGCGTCTCATTCAACGAGAAAACGTCGCGCGGGATGGAGACATCAATGATGGAAACGACGGAAGCGATCAAGGTCCAGCGCGGGCTCAGGGGCGTCTACTTCGACCGGTCGCCGTGCACGTTCATCGACGGAAAAACGGGAGAGCTGCGCTATCGGGGATATTCGATCCACGATCTCGCCGAGCACTCGACATTCGAGGAGACGGCGTGGCTGCTGCTCAACGGCGAGCTGCCGACCAGGGAAGAGCTTTCGCGCTTCGATGCCGAGTTGCGCGCCGCGCGTACGCTTCCGAGTGCGATCCTCGATATCATCCGGCTCATCAAGTCGGCGCATCCGATGGACGTGCTGCGCTCCGCGGTGTCGGCCTTGTCCGCCTTCGATCCCGACGCGGCGGACAACTCGCGCGAGGCCGTGTTGCGCAAGGCCGTACGGCTCACCTCGCAAGTGCCGATGATCGTTGCCGCGCACGCGCGGACACGGGAGGGGCTCGAGCCGGTTGCCGCCGATGCCAAGCTCAGCCACGCGGCCAACCTCCTATGGATGCTCAAGGGCGAGCGCCCGAGCGCGGAGGCGGCGTCGCTGATCGACCGCGACCTCATCCTGCATGCGGAGCACGGCTCGAATGCCTCGTCGTTTGCGGCGCGCGTCGTGATCGGGACAGAAGCGAATCTGCATGCCGCGATCTCCGCGGCGATCGCGGCGCTGTCGGGGCCAGCGCACGGCGGTGCCGCCGAGGACGTGATGAAAATGGCCGAGGAGATCGGCGATCCGGCACGCGCTGCCGACTACGTGCGCGAGAAGCGCAAGGCAGGCGAGCCGGTCACGGGCTTCGGGCATCGGGTGTACCGGGCCGAGGACCCGCGCGCGCGTCATATGCGGGCGGGCGTCGCGCGGCTGTCGCGGGAGATGGGGCAGCCGGTCTGGTACGACATCCTGCAGGCAGTGGTGCAGGCGATGGCGCCCTACGCTCGCCACGGCGTCAACGTCAACGTCGATTTCTACTCGGGCGTCGTCTACCACCTGCTCGGCATCAAGCGCGATCTGTTCGTGCCGATCTTCGCGGTTGGCCGCGTGCCCGGATGGGCCGTACAGGTGCTCGAGCAGATGGAAAACAACATCCTGATCCGCCCGCTGACGCTCTACAGCGGACCGCCGTTGCGTCCCTACCGGCTGCTCGGCGACAGGTCCGTTGCAC
>JBIOVC010000396.1:0-3556 GCA_044867545.1 Hyphomicrobiaceae bacterium
CCTGAAGGAGTTCCATTCCCAGGCCGACAGCGGCGCCCAGGTCACTCGTGCCTTTTGTCCGACCTGCGGCGCCGGCATCTATGCTTGCAACGACAGGATGCCCGGCCTGATCTTCCTGCGTGCCTCGACCCTCGACGATCCCAACCTCTTCTCGCCGCAGATGATCGTGTGGGCCGCCCGCGCGCCGGCCTGGGATCCGGTCAATCCGAGTGTGCCGGCCTTCGCCGAACGCCCGACGGGCATGTGAGGACGCGGTCATGTCACGCGGCTTCTGGATCGGCGTTGCAGCCTACGTCGTGCCGACTTTCGTCGTCGCCTATCCCTGGCATCTGGTCGTCTTCGCGCCGGCGTATCGCGAGCTCGCCATGTATCGCGACGACGTCATCGTTCCGTTCGGTCTGCTATCCATGGTGGTCCAAGGTGCAGCCTTCTCCTGGGCCTATCCGCGCGCGTTTGCCGACCACAGCGCATGGCTTTGGAACGGTCTGCGCTACGGGTTGGCGCTTGCCGTGCTGTCGTGGTCATTCACCACGCTGGCCGTAGCCGCAAAGAACGTGATGACATCTGTGCCCGTGTATATGCTATTGGAAACGGGTTTCACGCTCGTTCAATTTGCGGTCGTCGGTCCCTTGATCGCGCTGGCCTATCGGAACGGTGGGGGCCGGCCACAGTGACATCGGCATGAGTGGCGCACGCTATGCCCAATTCTGCTCCCTCGCCCGCGCCGCCGAGATTCTGGGGGAGCGCTGGACGCTCTTGATCATCCGCGAGCTCCTGCTCGGCCAAAAGCGGTTTGGCGACCTGAGCGATCGCCTGTCCGGCGTCAGTCCGACTGTGCTGACGACGCGGCTCAATGCTCTGATCGAGAGCGGCGTCGTGCAACGCGTGAACTTGCCGCCACCATTCAACGCGCAGGTCTATGAGCTGACGCCGCTCGGGCTCGGACTTAAGCCCGCGATCCGCGAGTTGATCCGCTGGGGTGGGAATTTCATCTTTCCCATGCACCCCGGCGACGACTTCGAGCCCGACTGGGGGCTACTTGCGCTCGATGCCAACGCGCGCCGTACGCCGACGCCGGCGCACAAGATCGTCCTGCGTCTCCGCCACAGGGACAAGGCGGCAAGCTTCCTGATTGAGGGGGGCGAGGCGGGGACGACGATCACCAAGAGCGAGGGGCCGGGAAGCGCTACGATCGAAACCACATTCGACACGCTGCTTCCGCTCCTCTCCTTGCGGCTTCCGCTTGACGAGGCGATCAAGAAGGGGCGGGCTCGGGTTGAGGGCTCCTTGAGAATTGCGCGGCTGCTTCCGCGCTTCTTCGATCGGAGCGAGCGGCACGGATAATCTAGGAGCCTGTCCCTGTAATCGGGTTTTGCTCGACGATGATTGACGAGTCAGATTCATATGATGGCATGAGCAAGACCTTTCGTCCCTGGGACGTTGAGCAACGCTGGCTGCTTCCGCCATCGGTGCATGAGCTGGTTCCGGCCGGGCACGTAGCGCATTTTGTGCGCGACACCGTGCGTGATGACCTGGATCTGGACGCGATCCTGTCGGTTTACAGTGAGGAGCGGGGCTACCCACCGTACCATCCGACGATGATGGTGGCGCTGCTGCTCTATGCTTACAGCCGCGGGGTCTATTCGTCGCGCCGGATCGCGCAGGCCTGCGAGGAGCGGGTGGATTTCATGGCGGTCACGGCCATGAACCAGCCGGATTTCCGCACCATCGCCAAGTTCCGGCAGCGCCATCTGAAGGCGCTGAGCGACTTGTTCGTGCAGGTGCTCAAGCTGTGCCGGGCAGCGGGACTGGTGAAGCTCGGCCATGTGGCGCTGGACGGCACCAAGGTTCAGGCCAATGCCAGCGTGCACAAGGCGATGTCGTATGGGCGCATGCTGGAGACGGAGAAGAGGCTCACGGCCGAGGTGTCGGCCTGGTTTGCTCGCGCCGAGGCGACGGATGCCGAGGAGGATCGCGTCCACGGTGCCGATCAGCGCGGCGACGAGATGCCGGATTGGGTGGTCAACAAGGCGGCGCGGCTCGAGCGCATCCGCGCCGCCAAGGCGACACTCGAGGCCGAAGCCAAGAAGCCGCCGCCACAAGACGACGACGGGCCGGGTCCATCCTCGGGCATGATGAAGAGCGGCAAGCCGGATCGCGGCCCCGACGGCGGTCCGCCCGATCGCGCCCAGCGCAACTTCACCGATCCTGACAGCCGCATCCAGCCGATGCGGTCTGGTGCCGTGATCGCCGGCTACAACGCCCAGATCGCCGTCGATGGCGCGCAGCAGATCATCGTCGCCCAGCGGCTGCAGACCAGCCCGACAGATGCCCGCGCGCTGGCGCCGCTGCTCACCGACATCCGTGCGGTGCTGCGCACCAATCCCGAGGAAGTTTCCGCCGACGCCGGCTACTGCGACGAGAAGAACCTCGCTCATCTCGCCCGCCGCCGCATCGCCGCCTATCTCGCTCCCGGCCGAGCCCGCCATAGCCAGACGCATGCTGCCGGTCCGCGACGTTGGCCCAAAGGTTCGCGCAAGGCCGCCATGGCGAAAAAACTCAAGCTCGCCGGCCGGCGCAGCCGCTACCGCCTGCGAAAGCAGATCGTCGAACCCGTGTTCGGCCAGATCAAACATGCCCGAGGCTTCCGGCAGTTTCTTCTCCGCGGCCTCGACAAGGTCAGAGCCGAGTGGGCGATGATTTGCACCGTCCACAATCTGCTCAAGCTCGCCAACGCAACGAGGTGAGGTCATGCTCACAGTGTCCGCCCAGTTCACCACTCGCCTCAAAGCAGCCCTGCCCGCCATTTCCCAGACAGGCTCCTAGCCTTCGGCCAGCGGCGGCCACCGTGAGCATCCGAATCCTCGCCCAGCTACTTCGAGCCGCGATTTCGTCCAGAAATTTGTCGACTTGCGTCGTCGCAGACGAGCCGTGACCTCTGCCTTCGGAGGCAGCCAAACCCTTCATCCGCAGCGCCTAGTCGAGCGCATGGGATCGCCCTCGCTCAGGCACGCCGGGCCAGAAACGAGCCCTCTGCTGCCTCAGGCGGCTCTTGCCGCGCTGCCGAAGGGGCGACGTGATGGCAATGGTCATTTGCCGTTCCTAACGGGCAGCCGGACGCCCAGGCTTGTCAGTGCCGCTATGAGGGCCGCGGGGTCAAAAGGCTTTCCCACGATCTGCAGGTGCGCATCCAGTGCGAACCGCCGGCGGACAGTTTCGTCTGCATAGCCGCTCGCCAGAATGACCGGCACCGTCGGCCGCAATGCCCGGATGTCGGCGACGAGGTCGTCGCCGGGCCGGTCGGGCAGACCAATGTCGATGATGGCGCCGGCCAGCATGTCGCCAACGCTTCGTATTTTCGCAAGCGCCTCATGGAAGCTGCCGGCTTCCTCGGCCTGCAATCCTGCCTCCGCAAGCGTATCCACGACCAACAGGCGCAGCAAGACTTCGTCGTCGACAACCAGAATGCGCTGTGCCTCCTGACTTTCTTCGTGCCGGTCCAGCAATTCGCGGATACGCGCGGCCAGCGCGGCAAAGGCGAACGGCTTGCTGAGCA
>JBIOVC010000397.1:0-6109 GCA_044867545.1 Hyphomicrobiaceae bacterium
CCATGGCGAAGGGGCTGCGCGAGAAGGGACACATTGCGCTCTACGGCATCTATTTCGACACCGACAAGGCGGTGATCAAGCCGGAGAGTCGCCCGACCTTGGAGGAGATCGCAAAGCTCCTGCGCGCCCAGCCGCAGCTCACCGTCTTCATCGTCGGCCACACCGACAGCCAAGGCACCTACGAGTACAACGCGGACCTGTCGCGGCGGCGCGCCGACGCGGTCGCAGCCGAGCTCGCCAAGTCCTACAAGATCGCGAATACGCGCCTGAAAACCGCGGGCGTCGGCTTCCTCGCGCCCCTCGGCTCCAACGCCACCGACGACGGCCGCGCGCTCAACCGGCGCGTGGAGCTCGTCGCACCGTGAGCGGAACGAGGCCTACGGCCTCGCTCCTCATGTCGTCGCCCGCGCCGGCGGCGGTCCGGTCACGGACATTCGCCCACTTCCGGAATTGGCACGGAAGACGCACGACCCTCCGCCGCAGCATCAGCCGAGCGGCCTTTCGCCAGCTACTGACATGCCGCGGCTCACGCTCCGGGCAGGAATGGGCCAAAACCGGAAATGCCGTCGAGCCGCGACTATTGAGCGTAACCCTTTCACACAACCCGCCAGAGCTGTGCTAATAGAGATTGCGTCGTCCGGCCTTCGCGGAGGAGCAGATGACGACTCGATCTTCGAGCACCGGGCCGTCGATGGCCGCGATGCAGCAGATTGCGGATTGGCTGAACAAGGTCGGCCTCGGGCAATACGCGCAGAATTTTGCTGACAATAGTATTGACGCAAGCGTTCTGCGCGATCTAACCGACCGGGACCTCGAAGAAATCGGCGTCTTGCTCGGCCATCGTAAGAAAATATTGCGTGCGATTGCCGAGCTCAATGAGGCTGGACTAGATCTCGAGCCTGCTCCTCGGAGCGAGGCCGAGAGACGTCAGCTCACAGTGATGTTCGCTCATCTTATTGGCTCGACGGCGCTCTCGACAAAAATCGACCCTGAGGATCTGCTGGAGATCGTCGGCGTCTATAACCGCTGTTGCGCCGAGCAGATCGCCAAATGCGATGGTTTCGTCGCCAGATACATGGACGATGGAGTGCTCGCCTATTTCGGCTATCCTCAGGCGCATGAGGATGATGCCGAGCGGGCAGTCCGAGCGGGACTGGCATTGGTCGCAGCGGCGGCGAAGCTCAATCCCGCTGCGGGGCCGATGCTGCAGGTGCGCGTCGGCATCGCCACCGGTGTGGTGGTCGTTGGCGAACTCATCGGCGAGGGCATGGCGCTGGAGCATGAGGTGGTCGGCGAGACCGCCAATCTTGCGGCGGCGCTTCAGGCGCGTGCCGAGCCGGACACTGTGGTTATCGCCGACGCCACCCGCCGCCTCCTCGGCGAACTCTTCGAATACCGTATTCTCGCGAGGTTGCCCATCAAAGGCTTCGGCGGCCCGGTGCCGGTCTGGCAGGTGACCGGCGCGCGCGCCGTCGATAGCCGCTTCGAGGCGCTGCACGGCGCCAACCTGACGCCCCTTGTCGGCCGCGAGCCCGAGATCGCTCTCCTGCTTGAGCGATGGGAGCAAGCGAAGGAAGGCGACGGCCAAGTAGTGCTGCTCTCGGGCGAGCCGGGCATCGGCAAGTCGCGCGTCGTCCAGGAATTGCGCGATCGACTGAGCGACGAATTGTACACCCGGCTCAGTCACTACTGCTCACCGTACCATACGAACAGCCCGCTCTATCCCGTGATAGCCCTTCTCGAGCGCGCGGCCGGCTTCGATCGCACGGACACGGCCGAGTCCAAGCTCGATAAGCTCGAGGCGCTGCTCGCGCAATCAGCAACCGACGTTCAGGAAGCCACGCGATTGCTGGCGGAGGTGCTCGCGATCCCGGCAGATCACCGCTATCCGCCGCTGGCGCACACACCGCAGCGCCAAAAGCAACGCACGCTCGAAGTCCTGGTCGAGCAGCTTGCGGGCTTGGCCGGGAAGCGCCCAGTGCTGGCAGTATATGAGGACGCGCATTGGATCGATCCGTCCACCTTTGAGCTGTTGGGGCTCGCCATCCAGCGCGTGCAACGCTTGCCCGCGCTCGTGCTGATTACCTTTCGGCCCGAGTTCATTCCGCCGTGGACGAGTCATGCCCATGTCACCCGACTCTCTCTATCGCGGCTGACCCGGCGGCACGGGTCGGTCATTGCGCTGCGGGTGACCGGCGGCAAAGTGTTGCCGGCAGAGGTGCTCGAGCAGATCGTCTCGCGCACCGACGGGGTGCCGCTCTTCGTCGAGGAGTTGACCAAGGCAGTGGTCGAGTCGGGCCTACTGCAGGAGGCCGGCGGTCGCTTTGAGCTGACCGGCCCGTTGCCACCGCGCGCGATCCCGACGACGCTGTACGACTCCTTGATGGCACGCTTGGACCGCTTCGCACCGGTCAAGGAGATCGCCCAGATCGGAGCTGTCATAGGCCGGGAGTTCTCGTACCAGCTGCTCGCCGCCGTCGTCGACATTCCCGCGGGACAACTCGACCAAGCGCTGGGCCAGCTGGTCGCCTCCGAACTGGTGCTCCAGCGGGGAACACCGCCCGAAGCCATGTACAGCTTCAAACACGTCCTTGTGCAGGACACGGCATATCAGAGCCTGCTCCGGAGCAAACGGCAGCAGCTGCACGCGAAGATCGCGCGGATGATAGAGGAGCGATTTCCCGAGATCGCCGAGGCGCGACCGGAGTTGCTGGCGCACCACTTTACGGAAGCAGGTTTCGCGTCACAGGCGATCGTCTATCGGCAGCGCGCGGGCGAGCGCGATCTCAGGCGGTCCGCTTATGCGGAGGCGATCAGTCATCTGAAGCAAGGGCTGGAGTTGCTCGAGGCGCTGCCGGGCGGTCCGGAGCGCGTCGGGCAAGAACTCAGCCTGCGGCTCACGCTCGGATCGGCGCTGACGGCGACGCGGGGCTATGCGGCTCCGGAGGTTGGCGAGACGTATGTGCGGGCGCGAGAGCTGTCCCGGGAGCTAGGCGATGCGCCACCGCAGCTCTTCCCCGTGCTGCATGGGCTGTATCGGTTCTACCATGTTCGCGGCGAGCTGCAGCCTGCGCGCGAGGCCGGCGAGCAGCTTCTCAAGCTGGCGGTGAGCGTCCAAGACTCGGATCTGTTCGTCGAAGCCCACCGCGCGCTCGGCGTGCCCTTGCTCTGGCTTGGGGACGTCACGTCGGCCCTTGAGAATCTGGAACAAGGGGCCCGGCTCTACCGAGCGCAGGAACATCGCTCGCACGCGTCCGTGTTCGGCATTGACCCGGGCGTGGTGTGTTTGTCCTACGCGGCCCTGGCACGGTGGCATCTCGGTCATCCGGAGCAGGGTTATAACCGGAGCTGCGAGGCCCTCGCGCTGGCCCGGAACTTGTCTCACCACCACAGCCTCGCTCTGGCCCTGGTCTGGGCCGCCTGGCTCCATCAGTTTCGACGCGAGCCACAGGTCGCGCGCGCGCACGCCGAGGCGGCCATCGCGCTCTGCGCCGAACAGGGCTTCCCGCTGTTTATGACGATGGGGGCGATCCTGCGGGGCTGGGCTTTGGTCCAGGAGGGCCGCGGCGAAGAAGGAAGCGCGCAGATGCGCCAGAGTCTGGCGGATCTTCGGGCCACCGGCGCCGGTCTTTGGCAGCCGACCTTTCTTTCGCTGATAGCGGAAGCCGACGGCCGGGTCGGGCAGGTGGAACGGGGACTCGAAGTGCTCGGCGAGGCGATGGCTATCATGGACCGTAACGACGAGCGCTTCTACGAGTCCGAACTGCATCGCCTGAAGGGCGAGCTTCTCCTCGTGAGCATCCCTGCGGATCTGTCGGGAGCCGAGCGCTGCTTCCAGATCGCGCTGGAGGTTGCAGAGCGTCAAATGGCCAAATCTCTCGGACTGCGGGCCGCCCTGTCCCTGGCGCGCTTCTGGGCCAAGGAAGGCCGGCGATCAGAAGCCCTCGATCTTCTGGCGCCCAACTATGGTTGGTTCATCGAGGGCTTCGATACGCCCGATCACAAGGAGGCCAAGGCACTGCTCGACGAGCTGCGCGGGTAGGAAGCGCGCCCGACGCGACAGCGCCGAGCAAGCATGCTCCCCGAAATGATCTAAGAGGAGTTCGCGATGGCTGACCAAGAGAATACGCAGGATTGGGGTGAGGAATTCTGGCACTGCGGCAAGGTCACGCGCCGCCGCTTGATCGGATATTCCGCGGCAGGCGCTGGCGCGCTGGGAGCGACCATGCTTGTGCCGGCGCCGTGGCAGGTCGCCTTCGGCCAGGCGAAGCCCTACAAGATCGGCTCGCTGCAACCCTTGTCCGGCGCCGGCGCCGCCGGCGGCAAGACGGCGCTGGTCGGCGTGCAGATGGCGGTAGACCGCATCAACAAGTCGGGCGGCATCAACGGCCGGCCCATCGCGATGGTCGTAGTGGACGATGAATCCAAGCCCGATGTCGGTCGCCGCAAGGCCGAAAGGCTCGTGGTCGAAGACAAAGTCGACGTCCATCTGGGCGGCTTCCTGTCCAACATCTGCCTTGCCTGCATGCCGGTGTGGGAGGAGGCCAAGATCGTCAACATGATCAGCGTGTGCCTCGACACCACGCTCACCACCAGCAAGTGCAACCGCTACAGCTTCCGACCGTTCGACTACCCGCCCGCGCGCGCGGTGGCGTTCGCGCCCTATCTGGTCGGCAAGATGGGCAAGAAGTGGCACATCGCCTTTGCCGATTATTCCTGGGGCCAGTCGAACCGCGATGCCTACACGCTGGAGATCAAGAAGGCGGGTGGCGAGGTCGTCGGCACCACCGGCATCCCGCTCGGCACCGCCGACATGACGTCGTTCCTGTCCAAGATCACCGGCAACTTCGACGGCCTGTTCGCGATTTTCTTCGGCAAGGACGGAGTGACCATCGGCAACCAGGCCTACGACCTCGGCCTCACCAAGAGGTACAAATGGGCCGGCGACGGCGGCATCGCGGAGTCCACCAATCTTCCCGCGCTCGGCGACAAGATCGATGGCTTCGTCGGCATCAACCGCTACGTCCCCGTCCTCGATCCGCCGCTCGACACCCCGGCGCACAAGAAATTCTTCGAGGAAGCTTCCAAACGGCTCAAGGTCATCGACCCGTCGGCTCCGCTGCCGGACGGTTACGTACAGTCGAACTACGAAGCCATGAATGCGCTCAAGCTCGCGATGGAGGAGTCGAAGTTCCGCGGTCGCGAGGACACGATGAAGCTGATCGAGGCCCTCGAAGGACTGGAGATGAAGGAAGGCGACGATTTCCCGCAGGGCGACAAGGTGCTCCGCAAGGAGGACCACCAAGCGTTCCTGCGCGAGTTCATCTTCGACATCAAGGGCAGCAAGCACCGGATCGTCGAGGTGGTCCCGAAGGAAAAGACCATATTCCCGCCGGCCTGCAAGTTCGCCCCCAGCTAAGTGACTGCCGACTTGAGAACGCCCACGGAACCGAGTTTCGGGAACTTTTATATGCATGGCATCCGTGGTTTGTCCTCGGGCGGCGCTCACGAGGCGATCGACAAGTCGGACGGCGTTGTTTTTTGCTGTAGCCTGAGCGGCTCAGATGCGGACCGTTGGCTTGAGGTTTTGTGCGCCGGCCCGGAGCCGGCGGGCGACTCGGCGCCCACGCATAGAGCCCGGTCCCGCCACTTGCGGGATGCGCCATCCGTGTTGTTGTCCGATGCCGCTGTGCTGAATGCTTTGAAATCACACAACACCGACACCACTTTTCAGCCATTTGAAAATGAGCCGAGTGAGGACGCACAGGCGGGATGACCGACGAGTGCGCGGTCGATCGAAATCGAGACCTACCTCAATATACGTCGAGCTGACTGAGGGGCGCCCATCCGCTCCAACGCCACCGACGACCGCCACGCGCTCAACCGGCGCGTGGAGCTCGTTGCGCCGTGAGCGGAACGAGGCGTACGGCCTCGCTCCTCATGTCGTCGCCCGCGCCGGCGGGCGGTCCGGTCACGGCACGGATGATGCCGGAGAGAGCAAAGCGAAGCCGCGAAGGCATGCCATCGCGGCTCGCAGACGACGGCGCGCGAGCGAAGGCGCGTGGACGTCAGCTCACCACGAGCCTGGAATGCTCGCTCTGGCCCTCTG
>JBIOVC010000398.1:0-2676 GCA_044867545.1 Hyphomicrobiaceae bacterium
GCCCGGCTGATCAGCTCGCCGCGGACCGGATCATAGTCGAGCGACGTCTTCGTCAGCGGGCAGACGAGAATCTCGAGCAGCCGGCGGTCGACCGAATTCGGTTCCGGTGTCTGTGGCTCACCGCCCATGGTCTGCACCGCTCCGTTCGCAGCGCCGCTACTGCAAGGTCGTGCCCGACCCGCCATCGTTGGCGGCAATGTCCATCTCGGCAAGCGCGACCAGCACCTCGGCGCGCGCCTTCAAGTCCCGCGCCTCGAGCAGCGCCTGCTTTTCCTCCGGCCCGAACGGGCTGATCACGGCCAGCGAGTTGATCAGCAGCTCCATCGGTGCTTCGGCGATCGATTTCCAGTCGGCGCGCAGCCGGTGCGCATCGAGGTAGCTCTTGAGCACCTTAAGCAGCGCCGGTCGATCGACCTCGGCCGCCGAGGTATCCGGCGCGAGGTCCGGCACGAAGCCTTCATAGCCCGCCTCGCAGACGCGATAAGGCTTGTCGGTGGCGATCTCGCTCAGCACCTCGAAGCGCGCGATGCCGGAGAGCGTGATCAGCAGCCGCCCGTCGTCGAGCTCCTGGAAGGAGGTGAGGCGGCCGGCGCAGCCGACCCGCTTCAACGGCGAAGACTTCCCCTCCGGGCTCTCCTCGTCACTATCCGTCCGCCCCGGCTGGATGATGCCGAGCACCCGCTCCCCCGCCAGCACGTCGTCCATCATGGCGAGGTATCGCGGCTCGAAGATATTGAGCGGCAGCGTCGACCGCGGCAGCAGGATCGCGCCCTTGAGCGGAAACAATGGGATCCGCCGCGGCAGATCCTCGGGACGGCGGTACCGGTCCGTTGCGGCCACGGCGGCCTCCATCACTGCAGCGGCTGGCTCAGGAGAACATCAGGGACGACAGCCGCTTGCGTCCTTCGATCGTGCTCGGGTCCTTCGACCCCCAGGCGTCGAACAGCTGAACGAGCTGCTTGCGTGCCGCCTGGTCGTTCCAGTTCCGGTCGCGGCGGAACAGCTCGAGCAGATGATCGACGGCGCCCGCCTTATCGCCACGCGCCGCGAACGCCAGCGCAAGGTCGAGCCGCGCCTGGTGATCGGCCGGGTTGGCAGCGATCTTCGCTTCGAGCCCCCTGGTGTCGCCGGACTTGCCCGCCTTCTTGGCGAGATCGAGGGCCGCGCGCACGCCCGCGACCGCCGCCGCCTCGCGCTTGTCGGGCGGCACCAGCTCGATCGTCTGCTCCGCACGCACCGTATCGCCGCTCTTCAGATAGCACCGGGCAAGCCCGGCGAGCGCAGCAACGTTCTGCTGATCGCTTTGAAGAACGCTGGCATAGAGCTCCGCCGCGCCCTGCAGATCGTTGCTGGCGAGCGCCTGATCGGCCGCCTCGAGAACCGCAGCGAGATCATCGCCGCCCTCCTCGCCGACAATCCGGTCGATGAAGGCCTTCACCGCGCTCTCGGGCTGCGCGCCCATGAACCCGTCGAGCGGGCGCCCGTCGCGGAACGCGTAGACCGTCGGCAGCGACTGGATTCTGAGCTGGCCCGGAATGCTCGGATGCTCGTCGACGTTGAGCTTGACCAGCCGTACCTTGCCACCGTAGCCGCGAACCACCTTCTCGAGCAGCGGCGTCAGCTGCTTGCACGGCCCGCACCACGCCGCCCAGAAGTCGACCAGCACGATCGCCTGCTTGGAGGCCTCGATCACGTCCTTGGCGAAGCCGGCAGTGGTCGTATCCTTCACCACGTCGCCCTGAGCCTGAGGGGCGGGGCTGGCGGCCTTGCGCAGTCCGAAGTCCATTTCGCTCTCCAATCGGCCCAACTTGTCGGACGCTCGGGCGCTACACGCTAGTGGATCGACTCTATCGCTTGCTTTCCACTTTCCCTCCCTCCCCCTTGACGGGGGATGGTCGGGGAGGGGGTGAGATGGCGGCCTCGTCGCTTGCCGCTTACCCCCCACCCTGTCCGCCTCGGGTCACGGCGTTTCCTCGGCCGCTTCCGAAATCCCATCGAGCGCCATTATACGCGGTTCGTGGCCGCACGCGCGAATGAACCGCAAAAGGTCCTCGCGCGCAATATTGGTGGTCGCCGTGTTCTCGAGCGGGTGGCAGTTGACGCTGTCGAAGGCCTCGAGCGCGGCATCCACCACGACCTCGACCCGCTTGTCCCGGTCGTTGATCAGGGCGAACGCGGTGACCGACCCGGCCGGCACCCCGAGCACCTCCTCGAGCAGCTCCGCTTTGCCGAAGGACAGCCGCGCCGAGCCGAGCGGCTTGTGCAGCGACTTGAGATCGACCCTCGTATGCGCCTCGGCGATGACGAGATAGAGCCGGCCCTTGGCATCCTTGAGGAACAGGTTCTTGGTGTGCCCGCCCGGAATCTCTCGATGCAGGCGCTCGCTTGCCGCGACCGTGAACACCGCCTCGTGCTCGACGGTCCGGGTCTTGATCCCGAGCTGATCGAGCCTTGCGAACAGCTCTTCGCGGGTGGCGGGCATGAAAGGGCAGCCTCAAGGCAAATGCTCAGTAATTCGACCGCTGCCTTTAGAGCATGATCGCTTCAGATGGAAGCTCTCCACGTTTCTTACCTCCCCCTGGAGGGGGGAGAGCCTGCCCCGGACTTGATCCCATAGGCGCTAACTTTTCGATTGGCAAATCAGTGGCGCTTTGATTCAAGCTGTGCATGGCGATG
>JBIOVC010000399.1:0-3776 GCA_044867545.1 Hyphomicrobiaceae bacterium
GCGATCCGCGGGAGGCGCGTCCCGGTGCGCGGCCGGTGCCCTCGGGCCAGCAGGGATCGCTGCTCGGCATCGCGGTCCGCGAGCTGGACGAGGAGTCGACCGCGCGGTACAGACTGCCGGATGGCATACGCGGCGTGATCGTCTCGCGAGTGGAACCGATGAGCCCTGGCTTCGACGCCGACATCGAGCGCGGCCACGTCGTGCTCGAAATCAACCGCCAGCGCGTACAGAGCATCGAAGACTATCAACGTCTCACCGCCGCCGCTCGTCCCGGCGACATTCTCACCATGTACGTCTACAAGCCGGAGCTCAATCAGCGCACGCTCGAAACGGTCAAGATCGAAGAACGTTGAAACCCCGCATCCTGGTCATCGATGACGAGGCGGCCATCCGCGATTCTCTGCGGATGATTCTCGAGTACGAACACTACGAGTTCGTCGGCGCGGCGTCGGGCCCGGACGGCCTCGCGATCGTCAGGCGCGATGCGCCCGACATGGTCCTGCTCGACATCAAGATGCCGGGGATGACCGGCCTCGAAACCCTCGCCGAGATCCGCAAGGTGGAGGAGGCGCTGCCGGTGGCGATGATTTCGGGGCACGGCACGATTACCGACGCCATGCAGGCGACGCGCCTGGGCGCGTTCGACTTCATCGAAAAGCCGTTCACGAGCGAACGGGTGCTCGTCACGGTAGCCAAGGGCCTCGAGGTGCGCGAGCTCCGTCAGGAGAACCGTCTGCTGAAGCTCGCGATGGAGTCGAAGTACGAGATCGTCGGCCAGAGCCCGGCGCTGCGCCATGTCCTCGAGGCCGTCAAGCGCGCCGCGCCGACCAACGCGACGGTCCTGCTGCTTGGCGAGAGCGGCGTCGGCAAGGAACTGGTCGCCCGCACGATCCATCGCAACAGTCCGCGCGCAGGGCAGCGGTTCATTCAGGTCAATTGCGCCGCGATTCCCGAGGAGCTGATCGAGTCCGAGCTGTTCGGTCACGAAAAGGGGTCGTTCACCGGCGCCACCGAAAAGCAGATCGGCAAGTTCGAGCAGGCGGACCGCGGGACGATCTTCCTTGACGAAGTGGCGGACATGAGCGCCAAGACGCAGGCGAAGGTGCTCCGCGTGCTGCAGGAGCAGGAGGTAGAGCGCCTCGGTTCGGCGCGCACCATCAAGGTCGACGTACGCGTGATCGCCGCCACCAACAAGGATCTCGAGGGCGGGATCGAGCGCGGCGAGTTCCGTGAGGATCTGTATTTCCGCTTGAACGTCATCCCCATCGAGGTGCCGCCGTTGCGCGAGCGGCGGGAGGACCTTCCGCTGCTCGTGCAGCACTTCGCACGCCGTATGAGCGAAGAGCACAACCTCCGGCCGAAGCGGTTCGACCCACGCGCGATCGAGGCGCTGCAGCGCTATCGCTGGCGCGGCAATATCCGCGAACTGCGGAACACGGTTGAGCGCGTGATGATCATGACCGCCGGCGACATGGTGAAGGTAGAGGACCTGCCGCAGGAGATCCGCGGGGAGACGCCCGCCCGGCCACCCGTTGCCGAGCAGCCAGGCGGCGCGGCCACAGGCCAGGCGGCAGCCCCCGCCTTGGTGGCGCCCGGCACGCTGCGCGAGTTCAAGGATGCAGCCGAACGCGCCTACCTCGTGCAGAAGCTGCGTGAGAACAACTGGAACATTTCAAAAACGGCCGAGGTGATCGACACGCCGCGCAGCAATCTCTACAAGAAGCTCGAGCAGTACGGGATCAAGCAGGAAGTAGACGGATAGCAGGCCCCAGGGCTCAGGCCTCGGGCCTCAGGGCTGTCTCAGGGTTCAGGGCTGAGGCCTTAGCAGCCCTGGGCCCTGTGGCCTGAGGCCTGAGGCCTGCGATAATGGAATGTCGCAGTCAGCCAGACGACCGCCGGCCTTCGTACTGGCCGCACGGCCGGCAGCTCTTCGCGGAGCGTGCCGCGTCGAAGCCAAAGGCGGAGGCGGGAGGAAAGTCCGAACTCCGGAGGGCAGTGCGCCGGGTAACGCCCGGGCAGGGTAACCTGACGGAATAGTGGCACAGAAAATACACCGCCCGCCTTCGCGCCTTCGGCGCTACGGCGAGGCAAGCCCTGGGCACCAATGATTCGAGGGCCTGCTTCGCCGTAGGCCGGAGGGCGGAGGCGAGTAAGGGTGAAATGGTGCGGTAAGAGCGCACCGCGTTCGTGGCAACACGGACGGCAGGCAAAACCCCGCACGGAGCAAGACCAAATAGAGTGGCGACCAGCGCCCTGACGCGCCTGCGCGTCGGGGACCCTGCTGGTAAGGACGGCCCGTCCGAAGCCACCGGGTAGGTCGCTCGAGCCCGCGAGCAATCGGGGGCCTAGAGGAATGGTCGTCTCGCCGTAGCGGCCGCATGGCCGCGAAGGCGGACAGAATTCGGCTTACGTCTGACTGCGACTTCTTGCCGTACGTAGCGTCCGGCTTTTTAGCCGGAGCGGAATAGTGGCGCCCGAGCAAACCGAACTAGTTCATGGCCCTCAGCAGGACCGTGCGGCAGCGGTTTTGCTGAGGCACTTCGCCGTATGGCGGTCTACCTCGTCACCGGCGGCGCCGGCTTCATCGGTTCCCATCTGACGGAAGAGCTTGTTCGCCGTGGCGAGCGAGTTCGCGTCATCGACAATCTTGTCACCGGCAAGCGGAGCAATCTCACGCACATCGCGGGCGTCGAGTTCGTGGAGGGGGATCTGGCCAACCTTGATGTCGCGCGCCGCGCCGTGCAGGGCGTTGAGTTCGTGCTGCACCAGGCGGCCATTCCGTCGGTCCCGCGTTCCGTACAGGACCCGATCACCTCACACCGGGCCAACGTCGACGCCACGCTCAATCTGCTGATCGCCGCCCGGGATGCGGGCGTGAAGCGCGTCGTTTACGCCGGCTCATCGTCGGCCTACGGAGACGCCCCGACGCTGCCAAAGATAGAAACCATGGCCCCGGCGCCGCTCTCGCCGTATGCGCTGCAGAAGCTTGTGGGGGAGCAGTACTGCGGGATGTTCACGCGTCTGTATGGGCTCGAAACCGTTACGATCCGCTACTTCAACGTCTTCGGCCCGCGGCAGGATCCCTCCTCGCCTTACTCCGGCGTGATTTCACTGTTCATCAGCGCGCTCTGCGAAGGCCGTCAGCCGACCATTTACGGCGACGGCGAGCAGTCGCGCGACTTCACGTACGTGGCCAATGTCGTGGACGGCGTGCTGCGCGCGTGCGAGGCACCCGGCGTCAGCGGCGAGGTGATCAATGTGGCGACTGGCGGCCGTGTCTCGATCAACACGCTGTTCGCCGCCGTGCGCGATCTTGTCGGTGCCCGTGTGCCGCCGGTGTACGCGCCGCCGCGGCCGGGCGACGTGCGCGATTCTCAGGCCGACATCCAGAAAGCCCGGCGTCTGCTCGGCTACGAACCGACCGTCGGCTTCGACGAAGGGCTGAAGAAAACAGTCGAGTGGTATCGCGCTTCCCACGTGACGGTGGGGTAGTCGAGGTAGCGACAACTGCGGTTGTCGATCGCATGACTCCCCGCACCTTCGCTCTCCCTATCCTTCCACAGAACCTCTGCACCATCACGAAGTTGCACTGACGCGCCGCGCAGTGGCCCATCGGCGTGGTGCTTGCCCTCCTCTGCTGCCGTCCGGTACCGGTGGACCCGGGAAGGCGCCCGACCTCGCGCCGCCTGATGTCGCCGGGGTGAGCCCATGGCATGGACGACAGACAAGAAGAGGAGGAGATGCGATGCGAATGATGATTGCGGCGCTGCTCGTGG
>JBIOVC010000400.1:0-7394 GCA_044867545.1 Hyphomicrobiaceae bacterium
ATTGAGGATTTCGCAGTCCTACAGGCGATTTAAGGCCACCCCGGCGGGAATGGATTGTCGCACCGTGCTGCTTCGACTGTCAACGAGGGTGGATGGCCGCGGCAGCGATTGAGGAGCGTCATCCTCGACCGAGGTGAGACGGTTGGGCTCGGCATGACGGCGTAGGGCGGACTAGGCGGAGCCGTAGTCCGCCGTTTCGCAGCGACAGCCGCAATCGTGGAGCTTGTCTCCGGCGCACTACGCTTTGCTAGTGTGCCCTACGGACCGAGCTTCTCATACTGTAGGTCGGGCTGAGCTTTCGAGAAGCCCGACAGCAACGGTCGCGCCGGTCACCAGCAGCATTGTCGGGCTTCCGCCGGGCAGAGCCCGGCGTCAGCACCGACCTACTCGGCCGCCTCTTTCGCCAGGAAGCCGCCCGACTGGCGCATCCAAAGCTCGGCGTAGAGCCCACCCCGCTTCAACAGCTCGGCGTGACTCCCTTCCTCGACGATGCGGCCCAAGTCCATGATGACAAGCCGGTCCATGGCGGCGATCGTCGACAGGCGGTGGGCGATGGCGATCACCGTCTTGCCTTCCATCAGGTTGTAGAGCTGCTCCTGGATGGCGGCCTCCACCTCGGAGTCGAGCGCGCTCGTCGCCTCGTCCAGGATCAGGATCGGGGCGTTCTTTAAGAGGACACGGGCGATCGCGACGCGCTGGCGCTGACCGCCGGAGAGCTTGACGCCGCGCTCGCCGACGTGGGCGTCGTAGCCCTTGCGGCCTTTCAGGTCCTCCAGCCCCAGGATGAACTCGTGCGCCTGAGCGCGCTTCGCCGCGGCGATGGCGGCGGCGTGGCCGGCGTCCGGCTTGCCGTAGAGGATGTTGTCCATCACCGAGCGATGCAGCAGGGACGTATCCTGCGTCACCATGCCGATCTGGGCTCTGAGGCTGTCCTGGGTGACGCGGGCGATGTCCTGGCCGTCGATCAGGATGCGGCCCGCCTCGAGGTCGTAGAAGCGCAGCAGCACGCTGACCAGCGTCGACTTACCGGCACCGGAGCGGCCAACCAGGCCGACCTTCTCGCCGGGGCGGATTGCGAGCGACAGGCTGTCGATGACGCCCCCTTCCCTGCCGTAGTGGAAGCGGATGCCCTCGTAGCGGATCTCGCCCTTTTCGATGCGCAAGGGCTTTGCGTCCGGGCGGTCCACGACCGTGTGCGGCCGGGCGATCGTCATCATGCTCTCCTGCACGACGCCGATGTTGTCGAAGATCGCGGCCATCGAGCGCATGAACCAGCCGGACATCGCCATCAGGCGCACGATGAGGCCGGTCACCACTGCGATGGAGCCTATCGTCACCTCGCCCTTGGTCCACAGCCAGATCGCGAGCGCGGTCGTGACCACCAGCACGGCGCCGTTGATGGAATAGAGATAGAGCTCCATCGAGGTGTTGAGGCGGAGCTGGGCCTGGTAGCGGCTCAGATGCTCCTGCAGTCCCTCGCGCGCGTAGGCATCCTCGCGATCGGTGTGCGAGAAGAGCTTCACGGTCACCATGTTGGTGTAGCTGTCGACGATGCGGCCGGTCAGCGCCGAGCGCGCCTCCGAGGTGTCCCGCGACAGCATCTCGATGCGCGGAACGAAATAGAAGAGCGATGCGATGTAGGCGGAAAGCCAGAGCCCTAAAGGTATGACCAGGCGCCAGTCGGCGTCCGCGAACAGCACCATCGTGCCGACCCAGTGCACGAACACCCACAGCACGACATCGCAGATGTTGGTCGCAACGTCCCGCACCGCCGGGCCTACCTGCAGGACGCGCGTTGCGACGCGGCCGGCGAAGTCATTCTGGAAGTAGCCGAGGCTCTGGCGCAGCACCCAGCCGTGCGCCTTCCAGCGGACACGGGCGTTGAACGCGGCGTCGATCGCCTGATGGCGAACGAGGTCGACGATCAGCGACATCAGCGGCCGGAAGATGAGCGCGACCGCCGCCATCCACATCAGCGTGGTGCCGTGCTCGGAGAAGAAGGCCTCCGGGTTCTGGGAAGCGCGCATCATGTCGATGATCGCGCCGACGAACGCCATCAGCGCGACCTCGATCGAGGCGCCGATGATGCCGACGACGACGAGAACGGCGAAGATCGGCCACACCGGCCGCAGGTAATAGAGAAAGAACGGGACGAGCTTCTCCGGCGGCTGGGAAAGCTCGCCGCGCTGGAAGGCGTCGATGCGCGCCTCGAACCACTTGAAGAGGCTGTCGGCAAGCGCGGATGAG
Source organism: Hyphomicrobiaceae bacterium (assembly GCA_044867545.1). GTDB lineage: Bacteria > Pseudomonadota > Alphaproteobacteria > Rhizobiales > Hyphomicrobiaceae > DATLZB01. Next base: position 2,248 of record JBIOVC010000400.1, read on the forward strand.
CGCTGCGGCAGCCCGGTGAGGGCGCCAATCACTCTGGGCAGCATGTCTCGACCTTGCTCGCGCGCCTGCCGGGGGGCCGCAAGTCCCCTACGGCGCACGTCGAATCCAAATTGCGTATACTTGGGGCCGGGTCATCCGGCAGCTTGCCCGGCGACCCCTGGCGCTCCAATGTGTCGGGGCACCATGTAGCGCATGATTGCGGCGAAGGGGATCAAAAAGTGAGCAGCAGCGCCGAGCCTCACACACTGTTAGCGGAAGGCGCGAAGGACAAGGCGCGGGAATGGTTCGAGCGCCTGCGCGACGACATTACAGCCGCGTTCGAGCGGCTCGAGGCGGAGCTGCCCTCATCCGCGCCGATGGGGGAGCGAGCGGCCGGCCGCTTCGTGCGCACGCCGTGGAACCGCACCGAGCGTAGCGGCGCGCCGGGCGGTGGCGGCGTCATGAGCCTGATGCACGGCCGGGTGTTCGAGAAGGTCGGCGTGCACACCTCGACTGTGTTCGGCGAGTTCGCGCCGGAGTTTCGGGCGCAGATCCCGGGCGCGGAGCAGGACCCGCGGTTCTGGGCGTCCGGCATCTCGCTCATCGCCCACATGCAGAACCCGAACGTGCCGGCGGTGCACATGAACACGCGGATGGTGGTGACCACCAAGTGGTGGTTCGGCGGCGGCGCGGACCTCACGCCCCTGCTCGCCAAGCGGCGCACCCAGGAGGACCCGGATGTGGCCGCCTTCCATTGGGCGATGGAGTGCGCCTGCGCGCCGCACCAGGTCGCGGACTACGCCCGCTACAAGAAATGGTGCGATGAGTACTTCTACCTGCCGCACCGGGGCGAGATGCGCGGCATCGGCGGCATCTTCTACGACTACCTGACGCCCGAGCCCGCGGCCGGTGGCTGGGAGGCGGCGTTCGCGTTCACGCAAGACATCGGGAGCGCGTTCCTCGACATCTATCCCGAGCTGGTGTGCCGCAACTGGGGGACGCCCTGGTCCGATGCCGATCGCGAGGAGCAGCTCATACGCCGCGGCCGCTACGTCGAGTTCAACCTGCTCTACGACCGCGGCACGCTGTTCGGCCTCAAGACCGGCGGCAACGTCGATGCGATCCTCTCCTCCATGCCGCCAGTGGTGAAGTGGCCTTGAGGCTCCAACACCACCACCTGCCTTCCCGGAAGACGAGCCTCGGGCTTGCCTGCACTCGCCGAATGCCGAGCGAACCCGAGGCGAGGCCATCCGGGATCTTCACGGCTGCGCCCTACAGGTCGCGCTTGGTGATAGCGCTGCCAGCCGTTCGGCGCAGCCCGTCATTTTTTTGGCCGATCGCGCTTGGTAAGATGCTTGGTGGTCGCCTCTTGGCAAGGAGAACGCGACCGCAGCAATGATGCACGCTGGGGGGCGCTGATCATGGCCACCATTCTGACGGTTCATGGCACCAATTCATCAGGGCCGGCGGAAGGCCAGCACTGGTGGCAGCGAGGCAGCCCGTTCGAGCAGCACCTGCACGAGCTCGTGGAGGGCGAGGACGGCCGGCTCGAGCAGGTGCCGCTCATATGGGACGGCGCCAACAGCGAGCTGTCGCGACAGGCGGCCGGCGCGGAGCTGCTGCGGAAGATGACAGAGCTCGAGAGCAGGGGCGAGCCCTACTGCGTCATCGGCCACAGTCACGGAGGCTCGATCGCCGCCGGCGCCTTGATCGCGGCCAGCCACCGGCGTCGCCCATTGAGCCTCCTGTCGCGATGGATCACCGTCGGCACGCCGTTCATTGCATCGCGGCGGAAGAGGTTTCTGTACTCGCGCCTGGGGTTCTTCGGGAAAGCGACATACCTCGCGGTGCTCACCTACGCTATCGGCCTCGTCTACTTCTTCTCCCTGTTCACGCCGGCGGACGCCTCGAAGCCGTGGGCGAAGGGGGGAGCCGTCGTCGTCTATCTCCTTATGTTCTCGCTTCCCGCCCTCGTCTGCTACGGACTGCTGAGGTGGCTGTCCCGAAACAAGCTGCCGTGGCACAGCGTGCGGACCAGGACGGCCGCCGGCCAGCACTACGGCACGAAATGGCTGTCGCTCTGGCATGAGGATGACGAGGCGATCTGCGGCCTCGCATCTCTGAAGCGCATGAGCTTCCCGTTCTTCGACCGCGACTTCGCGGTCCCGGCGGTATCGCTCCTGGCGACGCTCGCGGTGCCGATCCTGGCCACGCTGATGCTGTGGAACTTCAAGCCGCCGCTGCCATCGCAGGTGCAGAATCCGCCGGCGGCCGTCAGCGAGCAGGGCCAGAGCGCTCCGCAATCAGCAAGTCCTGCACCGGCCCAACCCGCGCCGGCTCCAGATCAGAAGGTTCTGTCGGACGAGCAGGTGGCGTGGATCGGCGTGGCCGTCCTGGTGGCGATGTTCCTGCTGCTGCCCGCGCTCGCGGCCGGATTCGCCGTTCTCATCCTGCTGTTCTTCCGAATGGTGGCGCGTCCGACCAGCGCATGGGTCAGCCGGTATCTCAACAGCCTGACGTGGTCGCAGGTGAGGAGATCGGCGCTCGGCAATGACGCGGAAGGCCAGGTCGCGCTCGATGCCGGCGCGTGCCCGATGTGGCTCTCCCACAGCTTCCCGAGTCTGCCCGCTGCGCTCAGCAGCGAGATCAGCCGCTACAGCGACGCGGCCGCCGCCAACTCGCTCGCCAAATTCAGGTCGGCGCTCAGCAATGCCGCACTTGTCGACTCGAGCCGCGACCAGTCGGACTTGTTCCTGGAGTACCTGACCTGGGACGAGCTCATCCACACGGCCTACTTCAAGGTGCCGAGGTTCCGAAAGCTGCTCGCCTATGCGATTGCGCAATCGGAGGGGTTCCGGGCGACGGCGGCGTTCCAGCGCGATCCCGATTTCGCGCTGGTCAAGTCCTGGTACGACGATTTGCAGGGTGCCTATCTCCAGCCTCACCGGCCGGTCACGGCAACGCCTTCCGGCGCGGCACTGCCGGCCGCGGCTCCGGCCGGCTGATGCGGCGCTGGCTAGGCATCCAGTGTCGTTCTCAACGATACTTCGATGCGGGCTGCTCGTGCCATGCCGACGCTGACCCCGCATGCCCTGATGTCATTTCCAGGATACCGCCCTTACCAAAGATTCCGAAGACAGCCGTCACCGCGACGAGGACACCGAATACGATTGTAACGATGTGACGTTCCATGGCCGGTCCCTCCTTCGTGCCTGATTTGCTGTTAACGTGGACAGCAGCGCACCGTTCCTTACGCACTGTCAGCGGCTCGCGCTGCCTGTCCCTTGGTCGCGTGACACGGGAAAAGGGTTCAACCGACGGGGTTGTGGTTCATGATGAGCAATTCGTCATCTGCGGCATCTGCGGCGCGGGATTGGCGCCCGCCCCAGCCCTATGTGGTTCCTCGAACTTGGCCGCAAGCAAGGGAAACCCATGCCTTGATCGTGCATACCGTGCAGGAGGTCGACCTGAGATTTGAGACCGCGCCGACCCTGTTCTCTCCACGCGAGCTGGACAAGGGCTCCCTCGCGCTGCTTTCTGAGGTTTGCATAGAACGAGACGATAAGGTTCTGGACCTCGGCTGCGGATACGGGCTGCTCGGCATTTTCGCCGCCAAGTTCACGCGGCCTGGAGACGTTTTCCTGCTCGATCATGATGCCATTGCCGTCGAGTGTGCGAAGCGCAACGCTATTCTCAATGGTGTTGAAGGTGTGAGCTGCGCACTAAGTGACGGCTTTCGCGATTTTCATGAGGCTGGCTTCACAAAGATCCTCTGCAACCCGCCCTATCACGCAGATTTTTCGGTGGCGAAGCACTTCATAGAGAAGGGCTTCAACCGACTGGCAATCGGCGGCTCGACGTGGATGGTCACGAAGCGGGAGCCCTGGTATCGCAACAAGCTTCGAGCCATTTTTGGAGAGGCACGTGTGCGAGCGGTCGGATCATATTTTGTCTTCGAAGGCCGGAAGACGTCGCAAACGTACGCCAACAGGCGGCGATGATCGGCGGCCATTGGATCGCCTGAGATCGGCTCACCGCCAAGGTCGTGCATGATGAGCAATTCATCGGCCAGGATCGTCGTCTGCGGCGCCGGGCTGGCGGGGATATCCGCCGCCTACTATCTGGCCGTCGAGCACGGCCAGCGGAACGTGGTGATCGTCGAGGAGGGCAATCCGCTCTCGCTCACCTCCGACAAATCGACGGAAGCCTACCGCAACTGGTGGCCCGGCCCCGATCGGGCGATGACAGAGTTCATGAACCGCAGCCTCGACCTGATCGAGGGCATAGCGCGCGGGACCGGCAACCGCATCAACATGAACCGCCGCGGCTACCTGTTCGCGACAGCGGACGAGAGCAAGATTCCTTTCCTGCAGGACGCGGCGGCGACGGCCGAGGCGCGCGGAGGCGGTCCTGCTAGGTTGCACGAGACGGCATCGAGCCCCTATACGCCCTCGCCCGAGCACGGCTTCGACTTTCCCCTCACCGGCGCCGATGTCATCACGGATGCCGGCATGATCCGCCGGGAGTTTCCCTTCCTCGCGCCCGAGACGATCGCAGTGGTGCATGCGCGGCGCGCCGGCTGGCTCAGTGCGCAGCAGCTCGGCATGGTGATGCTGGAGGCGATCCGTGAGCGCGGCGTGAAGCTTGTCAGGGGCAAAGTCGTCGGGGTCGACACGGCCGGCGGGCGGGTTCGCGCGGTTCACGTCGAGCAGGAGGGCGAGCGCCGGTCGCTCGAAGCGAGCCACCTCGTGCTCGCCGCCGGGCCGATGCTGAAGGACGTAGCCCGCCTGATCGGCGTCGAGCTGCCGATCCTCGCCGAGCGCCACCTGAAGGTCAGCTTCCCCGACCCGTTGGGCGCCATGCGCCCCGCGCCCATGCTGATCTGGCTCGACGACCAGCATCTGCCCTGGAGCGAAGAAGAACGCGCCGCGCTCGCCGAGGACGAGCAGGCGCAGTGGCTGCTCGAGAAGTTTCCCTGGGGCGTGCACGGGCGACCGGAGGGGACCGGCGCCCGCTCGTCTTTCATCGCGCTCTTCAACCCCGACCACGGCCCGACCGACGTCGTGTTCCCGCTGCCGGAGCCGCCGCACTATGCCGAGATCGCACTGCGCGCCATGGCGACCATGGTGCCGGGGCTCAAAGCCTATTTCGGCACAGCGGGGCGGCCG
>JBIOVC010000401.1:0-2604 GCA_044867545.1 Hyphomicrobiaceae bacterium
ACATGGCCATGATCAAGCGCATCACCAGGTCCTTCTGCTTGGGATCACTCTCCGCAACAAGCAGGGCGATGGCGACGAGCGCGTTGTTGTCGAACCTTTGACTTCCGTCGGGCCGCGCAAGACATCCGTTCCTATCGAGGAAATGGAGGAATAGAAGGCTGCCGATGCGCTTGTTGCCGTCGGTGAATGGGTGGTTCTTGATGACGAAATAGAGCAGCGCCGCTGCTCGCTCTTCGACGCTCGGGTAAAGGGCCTTGCCGGCGAATGTCTGCTCGATGTTGCCGAGGATGCTCGCCACACCATTGTGGTCACGCTCAAGACCGAACAGGTCGCTGGCTTCTCCTTTGGCCGTAAGGTCGGTTTTGAGCGCGACTATGGCCGCCTCGGCCTGTTTGGCCGTCAGGCGCCTCATTCGTCTCGTCGGCGTGCTCGGCTGATGGGGTAGCTTGTTCTCGTCGTATTGCCGAAGCATCTGCCATGATGAGGAGAACCGGCCGATGACGCTCAGCAGGGCGCGGGCTTCCTCGTCCGTGCGCACGTGCGATGCCAGCGCACCCATGGCCTCGTTGCGCGCCTGCTCGAGCTGCCGCTGGCGATGGGCACCGACCAGACGTTCCTTCAGGACGCGGGTCGCCCATTGGCGGAAGTGGATGCCTGTAGGCGATTTGACGCGATAGCCTACTGAAATGATGACATCGAGATTGTGTAGGGTGACGGGCTTCTTGGAGCGATCAATATACATTTTTTGTATATTGATTTTCCGCTCAAGCTCCCCCTCTGCGAACACGTTATTGATGTGATGGGACATCATTCGCTGAGAGCTATCGAAGAGCTGCGCCATCTGTGCTTGGGTCAGCCAGACTGTGTCGCTGTCTATCCGCACATCGAGCTGCAACTCTCCACTTGGAGCTATATAGGCCGCGCTGTCGGGCGTCAAAGTGACTTCCGTGCCGACACGGCTAGCGTTCGTGTTCATGGCACGCATATAAACGAAGGCATGGATATTTGCGACTAGAGGTCTTGCGGAGGACCATAGCTGCGCGTCGCCAGCAGCTTTGCGCGTAGCGCCTCCGGCTCGGTGATCGGCGCGGAGCATTGCGTGCCGCTGCAGACATAAGCGGTGGCCTTGCCTTTGACAGGCTTCTTGCCGGCGAGGGCGGGGCTCGACGGCAGCGGGGTGCGGGCCGCGATGACCTGCTCGATGCAGCCCGGCAGCGACATCCTTCGCAGTACCGCGACGAACCGACTTGTATCGGCACTGTCGGCGTTTCCTGCAATCACGACCTGCTGGGGCGCGAGGAGATCGAATGTGCTCGCAAAGATGCCGGTGTGAGCGACCTGGTTTCGGGCGAGGCTCGCCGCGAATGCCTGCGGGATCGCCTCGGCCCGTTCGAGATATCTGCTCTCGCCGGTGAGCAGGAACAGGTGGCTCAGATTGGAGAGCATGATCGCATTGGCGTTGGGTGTGGCATCATCATGGGCGCGGCGAAGGCGGACGATGACGTCGGGATTGTCATCGGCAGTCATGGCATAGCCGCCGGCATCCTTCACCCAGTAGTGACGCTCGAGCGTCTCCGTCCAGCGTACTGCCGAGGCGAGGTACTTGGTGTCGTTCGTCGCCTGGTGGAGACGAAGGGCGCCCCAGATCATGTTGGCATAGTCGCTCGCGGTTGCCGGCGCCTTTGCCTGGCCAGCGCGGAAGGCATGGACCAGCCGGCCATCCACCGTCATGCGCTGCTCGACGAAGTCGAACGCGTGCTCGGCGAGCTGCTGCCATTCGGGCCGGCCGAGGGTGCGGGCGGCGCCGACGAGCGCGGCGATCATGAGGCCGTTCCAGTCGGCGAGGACCTTGTCGTCCCATCCTGGCCGGACGCGGGCTGAGCGCGCCTCGAGCAGCCGCGCGCACATGCGCGCAAGTCTCGCCTCGTCGTGCTCTGGGAGCAGGTCCAGGGTGTCGAGGCGGTTCAGGATGTTGTGGCCTTCGAAGTTGCCGTCGCCGGTGACGCCGTAGACATCGCAGAAGAAGCCTCCATCCTCGGGACCGAGGATGCGAATGATCTCGTCCTTGGACCAGACGTAGAACTTGCCTTCCTCGCCTTCGGAATCGGCATCGAGGGAAGCAGCAAATCCGCCGCCGTCGGCGATCATCTCACGCTCGAGCCAACCCACAGTCTCACCAATGCGGACCTTGAAAAGCGGGTTGGCGGTCTCGCGGTAGACCTCGGTCATCAGGTCGATCAGCAGCGCATTGTCGTAGAGCATCTTCTCGAAGTGCGGCACGAGCCAGCGATCGTCGACCGAGTAGCGGGCGAAGCCGCCGCCCAGATGGTCGTAGATGCCGCCCTGGCAGATGTGGGTGAGCGTGGTCTCGACGGCGGCGCGGCCTTCCCCCTGGCGATAGCGGATGGCGCCGCGCCAGAGCAGCCAGAAGAAGCTCCACTGCGGGAACTTAGGCGCGCCCTGCAGGCCACCGTGGTGCAGATCAACTGCTGCGACGAGGCGGGAGGTCAGATCCGAGATCAGCGCGTCGGAAATCTCCGCGCGGACACCTATCGCGGGGTCCTCCTCCCGGAGCAGCGCGGTGATCGCATCCGCGTTTTGGCG
>JBIOVC010000402.1:0-2564 GCA_044867545.1 Hyphomicrobiaceae bacterium
CCCATGAATAGCCGAGCACACTATTGAAAATACCGCACGCGGTCGCGCTTAATGTCGCCAGGAAAAAACCAGGAAAAGCATTTATTCGGATTGTTGGTCGGTTGCTGAGAGCGTGTGGAGCAGCAGCTGTCGCGCGCCATGGAAAATTGCCCCCTCGGCGTCACGAGGAATTGCCCCCTCCTCTGAGGCTTGAGGAGAGAGCGAATGGCAGAGGAACGAATCACCGCAAGCGCCTTGCAGGACGAGGTTCTGCGGGGGCAGGTGATGAAGACGCCGGACGATGTGGCGGCAATGCTGCGGCTGAAGTCGTTGGGCTGGGGCGTCAAGCGGATCGCACGGGAGCTCGGTTGCAGCCATCACACGGTGAAGGGCTATGTGGCAGCGGGCGGCGTCAGGCCGTTCAAGTCGCCGCAGCGGGCAAAGCTGCTCGATGGGCATGATGACTGGCTGCGCGAGCGGTTCATCCGGCATCGCGGCAATGCTGACGTGGTTCGCCAGGACCTCCTGTCGGAGAAGGGTTTGGCGGTCAGCCGGCGCACGCTGCAGCGGGCGGTTCAGTCCTATCGACAGGCGTTGAAGGCGGAGGCGCTGGCGACCGTGCGCTTCGAGACGGCGCCAGGCCAGCAGCTGCAGATCGACTTCGGCGAGCGGCTCGTCGAGATCGCGGGCGCCCGAGTGAAGGCGTTCGTGTTCGTGGCGACACTCGGCTACTCGCGGCGCCTGCACGTGCGCGCGTTCCGCAGCGAGAAGCAGGAGCACTGGTTCGCCGGGCTCGAGAGCGCGTTCAGGACCTTCGGCGGTGTCCCGGAGACCGTGCTGATGGACAATCCGCGTGCGCTGGTCGTGCGTCACGATGCGGCGAGCCGAACAGTGCAGTTCAACGACAAGCTGCTTGCCTTCGCCAGGCACTGGAGGTTCACGCCGCGGGCCTGTGCGCCATACCGGGCGCGCACGAAGGGGAAGACGGAAAGCGGCGTCGGCTACGTCAAGAAGAATGCCATCGCCGGGCACAGCTTCTCAAGCTGGGAGGCGTTCGAGGCGCATCTCGCCAGGTGGGAGCGCGAGGTCGCGAACCTGCGCGTGCACGGCACGACGGGCGAGGCGCCGATGGTACGCTTCGCGCGTGACGAGGCGCACCGGTTGAAGGCACTCAGCGACCGGCCCGCGTTCGGCTCGCTGCGGGAGCTCTCGCGCGTGGTCGGCAACGACTGCGCGGTCGAGGTCGACACGAACAGCTACTCGGTGCCGTGGCGCCTGATCGGCGAACGCGTGGCCGTGACGGTCTCGGCGGGCGAGGTGCGCATCCGCCACGGTGCGTGGGAGGTCGCCGTGCACCGGCAGGGGCAAGGCCGGCGCCAGCGCATTGTCGATCCCACCCATCTGCAAGGCGTCGCAGGAGGCGGCCGACCGCGGACCGTGGTCGACCCGCCGCCGGTCCTCGAGGCGCGGCCGCGTCCAGCTCATCTGCTGCGTCCGCTCGCCGAGTACGAAGCCGTGCTCGGGGGAGGCTTTTAGATGCCGCGCGCGAAGAAAGCTCCTGATGTGCCGACCGACCGGCTCGACGACATGCTGGCGCGGCTGAAGCTCGCCGGCATCCGCGACCAGCTCGACAATCTCCTCGACGAAGCGGCGCGATCGAACCTGTCGGCGCGCGAGACGCTGACGATGCTGTGCGAGCGCGAGATCGCCCGCAAGGACCATCGGCGCATCGAGATGGCGCTGAAGCTCGCGCACTTCCCGGCGGTGAAGGAGCTCTCTGGCTTCGACTTCGAGGCGCAGCCTTCGATCGATCCCAAGCAGATCCGCGACCTGGCCGCCTCGCGCTGGATCGCCAACGGTGAGAACGTGCTGCTGCTCGGGCCGCCGGGCGTCGGCAAGACGCACCTCGCCATCGCGCTCGGCCGCGAGGCGATCCTGGCCGGCTACTCGGTGCAGTTCACCACCGCTATGGCGCTCGTCGCCGGCCTCGCCAAGGCGCACGCCGAGAAGCGGCTCGACGAGAAGCTGCTCGGCCTCTCGAAGGCGAAGCTGCTGATCGTCGACGAGCTCGGCTACCTGCCGCTGGAGCCGGACGCGGCGCATCTCTTCTTCCAGCTGGTGAGCCGGCGCTACGAGACCGGCGCGATGCTGATCACCTCCAACAGGAGCGTGGCCGAGTGGGGCACGGTGTTCGCCGATCCGGTGGTCGCGACCGCGATCCTCGACCGCCTCCTCCACCACAGCCATGTGCTCACGATCCGCGGCGACAGCTACCGGCTGCGCGCCAAGCGCAAGAGCGGCCTCATCAAGCCGCCGCCCGCCGGTGACGGGCCTCCGGTCGGCTTCGCCTCCCTCCGCCCCGTCACCGGCGGCACATCCCATCATCCCAGATCATGAACACGGGTTGGGGGGCAGTTCTTGCTGACGCAAAGGGGGCAGTTCCGGATGGCGTTTGACACATAGCTCCACTCACCCGCAACGCCCCGCAGGCGCTCCGCGCGCAACGCGCGCCTCAGCATGGCGACGAGCCGCTCATGCTCGGCCAATGAAGTCGCGCGGCATTCGCTGGCAAGCAACGGTAACAG
>JBIOVC010000403.1:0-6801 GCA_044867545.1 Hyphomicrobiaceae bacterium
ACCGCCACCGTGCAACCAATGCCACCATGTTGGGTCGCCCCCGGATCGACATCCGGGGTTGACCCAACCTACAGATGGCGCACTCCCCTCGAGCGAGCGGAAGGCGAACACGCGCTTTCGTGCGAAACGATCGCGCGCTCGGCCGGGATGACAAGCGGAGCGGTTCAGTCTCGGTCGGAGAGCTTCTAGCTCCGACAACGCTGACCGGCAGAGTGCTGACTGTCTGTTGCTGGATGTTCTGGCCCGTAGCCGAAACGGCACGGCCCCCGAACCCAGCCTGACCCGATGCTGCGGACTTCTCGATCATCACACTAGCCCCCGACCGCTCTTGACCACAGCGGACCTGACGCGTCGGCGCGGTCCGCGAGTTGCGTGATCAGACAGGAACGTATGTCAACCTGATCGCGTCCTCGCCGATCAAGTCGTTCGCCACGAGGCGGAGCGGCGGCCGCGGGCCGGCGAAGAATGGCTTGCCGTGACCGAGCACGACGGGGTGGAAGTAGAGTCGATACTCGTCGATGAGACCGAGCTCGGTCAGGCTTCGCGCCAGCTCCGGTCCCGAAACGGAAATATCGCCTGCCAGCTCATCCTTCAGCGCGCGTATCGCCGCCTCGGCGTCTTCCGCGACAAGCGTGGCGTTGGGGCCGACCGACTTCAACGAGCGCGATACGACCCACTTCCGTTGGCTACGCCACGCCGCCGCGAAGTCGCGGAGCTCCGGGGTCCACTCGGGATGGTCTTCGTCCCAATAGCGCATGACCTCGTACATGCGGCGGCCGTACACGCTGCCGGTCAGGCCGCGCACATGCTCGATCCAGTGACGGAAGAGCACGGGACCGGGCGCAAATTTCTCATGGTCGACATAGCCGTCCAGGGACAGGTTCATTCCGAAGACGATCTTCGCCATGCTGCAAAATCTCCATCCAAGGTTCGGCGGACAGAACACGCTCTACGACCGGGACCGGACCACACGCCAGGGATGCCCAGTCTGGCACTCCTGCGACACGAGCTGCCCTGGCAACATCTTCCGATCATCGGCGGGTAAGGCGGAAGCATATCGGAGATGCGCCAAGCACATGGTAATGGTAATACTCGTCCCGGTACCGCGCACTGCGTTTTCAAAGCGATGAAACGAAAGTTCGCTCGCGCGTTCCTCGTCGCTGCCGCCCTCGCGGCTCTCCCTTGCTCAGCCTCGGCGGAGCTCCTCAATTTCGCTCGCGACTTGTCAGCTGCTGGTTGGACCGTCGTCAGCTTTCTATGGGTTCGTGCCGCAGCATTCAATGCAACGAGCTCGACCACTCTCGAGGTCACCGCCGACTCTTCCGCAGGATTGCTTTGGCGTCCGATCGAGACGAAGCTCAGACGGGTCGAGACAGCGCAATGGCGGTGGCTGGCACGAGAGAGTGTGCCCGCGACCGATCTCACAAAGAAGGGCGCAGATGACCGCGTTCTCGCCGTCTATTTCATTTTCGGTCAAGAGGCCGACGCTGCTTTGGCGCCAATGACGCTTCTGGGTTCTCCATCGATCACTGCTCTCGTTTATGTTTTTGGCGGCGATCAACCGCGCGGCTCAGTGGTGGCAAGCCCACACATGGGAGCACGCGGCAAGTTCATAGTGCTCCGGCCGGCCGATGCGAAGAAGGGTGTCTGGTTCGAGGAGAGTGTCGCCCTTACCAACGATCACATGCGCGCTTTTGGTGTTCCGCCAGGGCTTCTCCTTGCCGTGGCAATTTCAAGCGATTCCGACGACACGCGGACCCGCAATCGCGCAGAGCTGGATTCCCTTCGGGTTGGCAACTAGCGTGATGATCGAGAAATTCGCCCGGCGCTCGCGGCGACCCTCTGAGCGCGCATTTGAGACACAATTTAGTCTAGCTGCGGCGCCGGCTTCTGCTGCGGCCAAGACAGGCGGCGAGTATCTCCAAGCCCCCGTCGATCGCCTCTGCCCAGCCGAGCTTGTGTTGAGAAGGGCTCGTCCGTCCGCTGTGACCCGTTTCGCCGAGCGACGGCGGAATGTGGACGAACCCGCGGCACGGCAGCACGGCGTTTGGGGCCGAGGGAAGCGTGGCCAGCGAGTGGTAGAGAACGGCATTGCACAGGTAACGGCCCGCGTCGTGCGACAGCGCCGCCGGCAGGCCCCGCCGGCGAAGGCGCTCAACGATACGGCCGGCAGGCCACGTGCTCGCGAGCACATCCGCTCCATCGCATGAAAGGCGCGCCCCGGCCGGCAGCTCGCCGATCGCATCACAGGTCACTGCCGCAACGTTCCGCGCCCGGGTCTCGATCACGAAGCCCCGCGCGCGTCGCGAGATACCGAGGTGGATCGCGATCTGAGGCTGAAGCTCCCCGATGAGCTGCGCAAGCAGCCGCGGCCCCGCCTGCCACTCCGTCGGCAGCGTAGCGGACCGTATCCCGTATCCCGGAAACTCGCGTGCCGCGATGCAGGCCAGACGTTCGGCGAGGAGGCCCGAGACGTTCGAGCGATGCCCGGGGAATGGCCCGAAGCCGGTGAGCAGGACGATGGGACGTTCGTTGCGCATGCGCTTCAAGACGGCGGCTTGACCTTTCCCGGCGCGCTCTAAACCCATAATGCAGAGCATGGTTCACGCTTCAGATGGATCGCGAAGCGATTCCATCTGAAACGATCATGCTCTGGGGCCGCTCTGCGAAAGCGCGCCGAGGCCGATCGCAGCGATCACCAGAGCGGCGCCGGCAATGCGCACCGGACCGATCTCCTCGCCGAGGAATACCGCAGACACGACGAGCGCCGCGACCGGCAGCGCGGCCGTCGCCAGGCCCGCCATCCAGGTCTCGACGTAGGCCGCCCCCCGGTACCACAGAATGGTACAGATGACACTGGCCGACAGCGCATACCAGGTGGCGACGACCCATGTCGTCGCCCCGACCGAGGCCCACTCGAAGCTCAGGACGGCAGCAGCAGAGAACGGCAGGCACGCCACGAGGCTGACCGTCGACACACCAAGCGACAACCGGATGGGCTTGAAGGCGGCGCTCATGCCCTGTGACACCAGCACGAAGCTCGCCTCGCACAGCACCGCGACCCCGACCAGCAGGTTGCCGATGAGGGCACTCGTGCCGCCAGTTGCGGCCGATGCCTGCTGCATGAGGAGGATCCCACCGACGGCCAGTGCGACCATCGCGATCTGATTGGCCCCGAGCCGCTGGCCGAGAACGGCAAACCCGAGCACCGCGACCACCGCGGGCAGCGTCGCCGTTATGATGCCGGCATCCGCCCCCGACGTGCGCTTGACACCCTCGAGCAGGAAGAACGTGAAGAGGACGGAGCCGATAAGGCCGAGCAGGGCGAGGCTGACCGCCTGCCGCCTCGTCATGGTTCGCAACTGCGGGCCGGGCTCGCGGTGGACGAGCAGGGCAAGCGCAATGCTCGCTACCGCGAACCGGAACAGCAGGAACACCTCGACCGGCATCTCTGCCATCACCGCCTTGCCGAACGGCACATTGGCGCCGGTAAAGCTCATCGCGGCGACCAGCGAAAGCACTGCGGCGAGGCGGGGCATGGACCTTAGGGGGCTGAGGTTGCAGGCGTTCAGGCGTCATGCATTCGCCATACGCTGGTGGCAAGCAGCCGCCGGTTTCGGGGTTGAAAGTGGGAGGACGAGCGGCATGCCAATGCTGACGCGCGGCAACGCCGCCGCTCTCCACATGTACCCGACGCTTACTTGCTGCTGGTCGGCGCGAGCGCGTACAGTAGTAACATGTTCCACTAGTGTGATGATCGAGAAGCTCGCCACCATTTGCGGCCAGGTCAGGAGCGAGCTTTTCGATCTGAATCACACTAGCAACAACATGACTCTAGTGTCCCTTGTGATTCCGAAGTTCGCTGCGCGGTTTCGGGCAAGGTGGGGCGAACTTGCGGATAGGGACGCTAGCATGAGGACATACGCCATGCGCGCGCTCAAGGCGTTGCTTGTGGTCATCCTCGCCTTGGGAAGTGCCCATCACGCGCCGACTGCTTTGGCGCAAGAACGCGGCTGGCTCGGGCTGAAGGTCGACACCGTTACGCCGGCTCTTGCCGCGGCGCGTAAGCTCAACGTCCAGTTCGGTGCACTGGTGGTGGAGGTCGAGAGCGGCAGCCCGGCTGCCAAAGCCAATCTTCGCGCCGGCGACGTGGTGGTCAGCATCAACGGACGCGCCGTCATCGACAAGAACGAGTTCGAGTCTGCGGTCGGCGGGTTGGCGCCCGGTGCCAAGGTCGAGATCGTCCGCCTGCGCGAACGCGAGTCGGCGCGAATGACCATTGTCCTCGCCAGACGCCCGCCGCCTCCAGTGCCCCCTGCCGTTGCCGCAAAACCCCCACCGCCGGCGGCAGGCGCAACATTACCCCCTGCTTCCGTAGGACCTGCCTCCAAGGAGGCCGCTCCAACCGGGGCGGGTCGGATCGCCGCTGCCCGTCCTCCTTCTCCACCGGGCGGTGGCGGAGGCGGAGGTGCGGCAACAGCGACGCCTCCACCCGCGATGCGTCCGCAGCCCAAGGCAGCGGCACCGGCGGCAGAAGACCGGTCGGACGCTGTGGTCTCCACCTCGCCGTCGCAAGCGCCCTCTGCACCGAGGGCGATGCCCGTCCCCCCGGTCGGAGCGCCTTCGGCCGCGCCGCCCGCTGCGGAGGCCGCCCGAGACGCGACGGGAGCCGGCGCACCGGCGCCTCAAGCCTCTCTGTCCAAGCCGGCGGAACCATTGCCGGAGCCGAAGCCTGGCGAACGGCTCGTGCCGTTCGGCGGCGGCTTGCCGTCCCTCGGCGCGCGGCCACGAGGCGCCGCCGATGGTGCTGCCGCCCCCGCCGTGCAATGGGATGTCGTGCCGGTGTTCTATGGGACCGACCGGGTGGGCGAGCCGCAGGCCGAGCGGGCCTCCTACACCAGTGGCCGCGGCAAGCGCCTGGAGCTCGGACGCGCGCTCGTTACCGTGCCGAAATCCCATCAGGTCCCGCAGGTCGAGCGCCCCTGGGCCTACCGCTTGCCGTTCACCAGCATCGTGCTCTATCGCGAGCGCGAGGACCCCAACCGCCACTTCACGCTGAAGGAGGTCCGGCGCCTGACCGAGGCCGAGTTCCTGTCGCTCGTACGCGAGCGCATCCGGCAATCGCAGACCTACAAGGATCACGCCCTGGTCTTCGTGCACGGCTTCAACACGACGTTCGACAACGCGCTGTTCCGCACCGCGCAGATGGCCTACGACCTGCAGTTCGACGGCGCACCGTTTCTCTACAGCTGGCCCTCGAGCGGCCAGGTCGGCCTGCAGGACTACAGCTACGATCGCGAGAGCACCGGTCAGGCCGAGCCCTACTTCCGCCAGTTCCTCGAGCTCGTCACGCGCCAGACCGGCGCCAAGTCGGTGAGCCTCATTGCGCACAGCATGGGCAACCAGCTGCTGCTTGCTGCACTTCGCGACATCAAGCGCAACGCACCCCCCGGCGTCGTCGTGACCGAGGTGATCCTGGCAGCACCCGACGTCGACCGCGATACGTTCGAGTTCGTCGCCAAGGAGATCAAGGGTGTGAGCCGCGGCATTACGCTGCTCGCGGCCTCGAACGACCGTGCGCTGGAGATATCGCGGCAGTTCTGGGGCGGCGTGCCGCGTGCCGGCGACGTGCCGGCGGCGGGCCCGGTGATCGTGCCGGGCGTCGACACCATCGACATCACGACGACCAGCACCAGCGTCTTCTCGCTGAACCACTCGGGCTACGCCGAGCAGCCCATGCTGCTGGGCGACATGCGCACCCTGATCCGGATCGGCGAGCGCCCGCTCGGCAAGGCCATGCCGACCCTCGAGCTGGTGAAAACCGACAAGGGCAGCTACTGGCGCTATCCGGCCCCGGTACCGAAGTAGTTGGGCGCCGGGCTCAGGTCCAAAGCGCGCGAATCCCGAAGAACGCCGTGTCCTTGATGCGCCGGGCAGCACCCTGCAGCACCGAGTTCCTGGGATCTGTGCAGAACGTCATGCTGAGCACGACCCTGCGCTCGCCATCGCGGATCGGCGTCACCTTGTGCACGATCTTGTTGCCCTCGAACACGATCATCGCATTTGGCGGTGTCGGCAGCGTGCGCTCCTCGCGGCCGACTTTCGCCATCAGCTTCGCCGCCGACAGACCGTCCGCCTCCTGCCCGCGATTGACGAGCGGTATCAGCACGGTGAAGTGCCGCCCGCGGTAGAAGTTGTGGTCGTAGTGCCACCCGATGTGATCCCCGGCCTTCTCGTAGAACAGCACCGAGCAGGAGCTCTGATCGTGCAGCGGCGTCGGCTCGACACGTGCACCGACGATCCTCGATATGATGTCGTGCAGGGCGGGCGACAGATAGAGCGCAACGATCGACGGCGCGGACTTGCAGAGCGTCTCGTAAGCGACCGTGCCGCCTTTCTTGTGGGTGGGCAGATAGGTGCGCTCGGTCGCGACCAGTGTCTCGCTCTCGGCCGTGATGCGGCTGAGCGTCTCTGGCGGAAGCAGGTTCGGCACTACCGCGAGATACTCGCCGAATCCGGGCAGCGTACTGGGAGCAGGGCCAAGCAGCGCGCTCGCCGGGCCGCTGTCGGCCAGCGTGCGCTGGCGCTCGGAGAGCTGGCGGTAGAGGTGGCCGCGCGAGGTCCACAGGTAGACGGCCGTCCCCGAGATCAGTAGCGCCGCGCCGACCGCGGCGTACTCCAACATGGATGAGGTTCCCAGCACTTGCATGGCTCGCTCCATTTTGGTCGGTATCTGTGACAGTGGGACGAAAGCGAATGCGCAGTTGCCACCCCGCCCAGGTTAGGCGAGGGCGGGGTCCT
>JBIOVC010000404.1:0-2284 GCA_044867545.1 Hyphomicrobiaceae bacterium
CCCTTCGGCCAGGTCGACGGCGCCCGCACGCGGTGGCGCGAGGGCGCCGGGCTCGGCCTGCCGATCGCCAAGGCACTGGTCGAGCTGCACGGCGGCACCCTCCAGATCTCCAGCCAGAAGGATACCGGCACCGAGGTTTGCGTAACACTGCCGTCCCGGCACCACGTGACCGTCGCCCAGGGACGCGAGCAGGTCCTGAATCAGATCAGCCATCTCTAGCGCGGCTAAGACAAAAAACGAAGGTTGGAACGATGCAGCTCTCACCCGCCAATGCCGCGCAGATCAACAACGCGAGCGACAACTCGATCGGCCGTGTCGTCTCGGTCACCGGCTCCAAGACCATCGTCCTGCTCGATAACGCCACCGACGTCCGCCTGCGCGACCCGAAGCAGCGTCCCGAGATGGGCACGTTGCTCGCCATCCAGCAGTCGAGCACCATCGTGCTCGCCATCGTCTCGGCGCTGAGCGTGCCGGTTCCGGCCCAGCGTGACGGCGAGAACGAGATCTGGATCGCCGAGCTCGGCCTCGTCGGCGAGCTGCGCCGGCTCGATGACGGCAAGACCGGCTCGTTCAGCCGCGGCGTCACCAACTATCCCTCGCTCGGCGACCGCGTGCGCGTCGCCTCCAAGTCCGAGCTGGAGCACGCCTTCTGCGGCGACCCGAAGAGCAGCGTCCGCGTCGGCCGTCTGCGTCAGGATTCCTCGATTCCGGCGATGGTCCGCGTCGACGAGCTGCTCGGCAAGCACATGGCGATCCTCGGCACGACTGGCACCGGCAAGTCGTGCACCACCGCGCTCATCCTGCGCGCGATCCTGCAGAAGAACCCCGCCGCCCACATCGTCTTGCTCGACCCGCACAACGAATACGCGCCGGCCTTCGGCGAATTGGCCGAGGTGATCTCGCCGCGCAACATGCAGCTTCCCTTCTGGTTGCTGACCTTCGAGGAGCTGGTCGAGGTCCTGTTCGGCGAGGGCGAGGTTCGCAAGGCGGAGGTCGACATCCTCCAGGAGCTGATCCCGCTCTGCAAGAGCCGCTACGCGATGGGCCGCAAGGACAGCCAGAACCTGCGCCGCGCCCCGATCGATCCCGGCCGCTTCACCGTCGACACGCCCGTCCCCTACCGCATCTCGGATCTGACGAGCATGATCGACGAGCGGATGGGCAAGCTCGAGAACAAGCGCGACCTGCAGCCCTACCGCCAGCTCAAGGTCCACATCGACACCATCTCCCAGGACGCGCGCTACGCGTTCATGTTCGGCTCGCTCACCGTCTACGACGGGATGGCGCAGATCCTGGGCCGCATCTTCCGCGTGCCGGTCAACACCAAGCCGATCACCATCCTCGAGCTGACCGGCCTGCCGACCGAGATCGTCAACGTCGTGGTCTCCGTGCTCTGCCGCATGACCTTCGACTTCGCGCTCTGGAGCGAGGGCCAGGTGCCGGTGACGCTCGTCTGCGAGGAGGCGCACCGCTACGTTCCGAACAACCCGACGCTCGGCTTCGAGCCCTGCAAGCGCGCGATCGCCAAGATCGCCAAGGAGGGCCGCAAGTACGGCGCCTCGCTCTGCATCGTCACCCAGCGCCCGGCCGAGATCGACCCGACCATCCTGTCCCAGTGCAACACCGTGTTCGCGTTGAGGATGTCGAACGACCGCGACCAGCAGATCGTGCAGTCCGCCGTCTCCGACACGGGCTCAGGCATGCTCGAGTTCCTGCCCTCGCTTGGCCAGCGCGAGGCGATCGCGTTCGGCGACGGCGTCGCGCTGCCTGTCCGCATCAAGTTCGACGAGCTGCCGAAGGCGGTGCTGCCGCGCAGCTCGACCGCCCGCTTCAGCGAGCGCTGGCAGGCGTCCGTCGGCGACGAAGGCTACCTCGAGCAGATCGTCGAGCGCTGGCGCTCGGCCGGCACCGGCTCGGGCGGCGATACCACCCAGCAGGTCGCGCTGTTTGCCGAGGCGATGGGCCTGACGTCCGGCGCCTCTGCCGAAACGCCGGCTCCCTACCAGCCCGCCGTCGTGCGCCCTGTACCGGAGGAGCGCCCGGCACTCCGCCGCGAGCCGCTCGATCCCGCCGCGCCCCGCATCAATCCCGCTTCACCCCTGCGGCCCACCGCACCACTCCCCGCCGCTGCCGCGCACCAGCAGGGAGCGGCGGCACAACGCCGCCCTCTTGCCGCGACGCCGCTGCGGACCGATGCGCCCGAGAGCGCCCAGCCGGACCCTAGCGCGGACAACGCCCTGCGCCAGCTCCGCGATCGCCTGATGCAGCGCTCCGGCCCGGCGCG
>JBIOVC010000405.1:0-4453 GCA_044867545.1 Hyphomicrobiaceae bacterium
CGCGGCGAACACCGGCTGGGCGACCTGCCACCCACGGTCGATCGACGGGATCGTGCGGGCGGTGGCGGTGGCGGCGCTGCTGGTGTTCGCATGGCCTGTGCTCGCGCCAGACGGGCCGGTTGCGACCGACGGCCCCAGCGAGGAGCAGACGGCGGCACCGCCCGGTTCGGAGGTCACGCGATCGGGGATGCTGGCGGGACGCGAGGTGCAGGCCGGAGCCTACGGCGGGGTCACCTACACACAACCGAGCGCGGTCACCATCGAGAACCCGGGCAGGACGGATCTCCGCGTCGACCCGGTCAACTGGATCGGCCGGCCGTTCAAGTCGCCGATCTACTATGGCGCGCGCCTGCTCTCCTGGTGGCCGTCGTCGTTCCTTGGCGCGATGGTCGACTTCACGCACGCCAAGGCGATAGCCGTATTCTCCGATGAAGCGGCTTTCTCGGGCACGCGCAACGGCCGAACGCTACCGGCAAAGGCAAAGGTCGGCGACGTGTTCCGGCACCTCGAGTTCAGCCATGGCCACAACCTGCTCACGCTCAACGGAATGGCGCGGCTCGGGACCTTCTTCGGCCGCGTGCGCCCCTATGCCGGTGCCGGCGGCGGCGTCGCGCTGCCGCATACCGAGATCGGCTTTGCCGGCGAGAAGGAGCGGACCTACGAGTATCAGTATGCGGGGCTCGCCTGGCAGGCGCTTGCCGGCGTCGAGGTCAGGCTCGGACGCGTCTCGCTCTTCTTCGAGTACAAGTTCACGTTCTCGCCCTACAGCGTGCCGTTGTCGCAGACGCAGAACGGCTGGCTGCTGGTGACCGACCTGTCGCGCCAACTTCAAGCGTGGCTCGCGGGGATGCCGCCGCCCGGCGGGACGCTGCGGACGACGCTCATCACGCACCACGCCGTGTCGGGCGTGCTGGTCAATGCCGGCGGGCGGCGCTGAGGCGATAGAAGTCCCGGCGATCAGAAGCGCCGGAGCAGGCGCTCGATGTAGTCGAGCTCCAAGAGCGGGCGGGTCTGGTCGCCGAGCCGGCGGCGCAGCTCCTCGAGAATCTCTCTCGCGCGCTGGATGTCGATCTCGTCCGGGACCTGGACGGTGGTGCCGAGATCAGGCCCCTGCGAGCGCTGCGGCCGGCCGAGCGGGTCGCGCGGGACGTCACCCGCCGGCCCCTGCCCGTATCTCGACGGCATGCGGCGAAGCATCTGCTCGGCCATCTGCTGAGCGCCCTGGCGAAGCTGCTCAAGCGCGCGGCCTTGCTCGCGGGTCGCCGTATCGAGGTCACCCTGCTCGAGCGCGCGGCGTGCGTTCTCCATCGCCTGGCCGGCGCCGTCGAGGTTGTCCGGCGACTGCTGGCCGAATTGCTGCAAGCCGCGCTGGAGACGCTGGAGCTGATCGCGGAGCTGGCCCTGCCGATCGCCGAGCTCGCCCGGCGAGAACTGGCGGCCCTGACCCTGCTGGCCCTGACCCTGCTGACCCTGCTGGCCCTGGCCTTGCTGCCCGCTCTGTCCCTGCTCGCCGCGTTGGCTGCCGTAGGTATCGTCCATCAGTCGCTGCTGGCGGCCGATGAGATCGCCGAACTCATTCAGCATCTGCATCATCTGCTGGCCCTGGCCCGACTGCCCGCGCGCGAACTGACCGGACCGGAGCTGGTCCAGCAGCTCGCGGAGCTGGCTCAGCATCTCCTGAGCCGAGTCCCGCGATCCCTGCCGCGCCATGTTCTCGAGGTCGTTGAGCATGCGGTCGAGGTCCTCGGGACGCAGGAGCTGCATGTCCTGGTTCAGACCCTCGGGCATCTCCTGAGCCTGCTGGGCAAGCTGTTGCATGAACTCGGCCAGAGCCTGCCGCAGCTCCTGCATCAGCCGCTGGATCTCCTCGTCGGAAGCACCGTCCTGGAGCGCGCGTGAGAGCTGCTCCTGGAGGTCCCGCAGCCGGCGCTCCGCATCGGTCAGGCCGCGGCCGTCCTCGATCCTGAGCGCGATGTGCCAGAGCTGGTCGGATGCGCTCTTCACGCCGGCGCGGGTGCTGTCGCGGATGAGGCGATGGTAGACCGAGCGCAGGCCCAGATAGACGTTCCGGTCCTGAATGAGCGTATCGGGCTCCAAGGTCAGCACGTCGAGCGCGGTTATGACCTGCGTCCGGTAGCGCGAATCCTCGGCGAGCTTGCGCCGCTGCTCGATCACCGCCCGGGCAAGCGGCCGGTAGAACTGGCGCTCGGCGATCTTCATCTCGATCGGCTCTGTGCGGCCGACGTTGCCGGCATGATCCTTGGCGACCAGCACCATGCGCGCCTTGAGCCCGGCCAGCGGATGGTTGCCAAGCTCGTGATAGCTCGTGGTCTCGGCGTCCTTGGCATTGTTGCGCGGAAGGCGGAGCGCGAGCGTGGGCGGCCGCTCATACGGCAAGCGGGGCCCCTTGAGCTCATCGCGTGCCCAAGCCGTGCGCGGGTTGCCCGGATCGGACGGGAGGCGCTCGAACCGCACCTCGGCCGAGGCGACGCCATAGTCGTCCTCGATCTTGTAGGCGAGCTTCATGGAGCCGCGCCGGGAGATCTCGGGCTCCTTGGTGAGGGTAATGCGCGGCGGCTGATCGGGGAGGACGTTGAACGTCCAGCGGATCAGCTCGCTGCCGCTGCCGAAGACGCGGACGGTACCGGAGCGCTTCAGTGTCGCCCGCACCTCGGAAACGTCACCGCCAGCGGTCGCAGCATCCGATGCTTGCTGCTCGCCCTGACCACTTTCCGGGCGCAGCTCCATCGACAACGTCGTGGCGTTCGAGCCGCTCGACCTAACGATCAGGACGCTGTTCTCGGGAATCTCGATTGCGCCGTTGTCCGCGACGCCAAGCCCGATCGGGCCCTGCGAGCCGTCGGCCAGAAGGATCGGCGGCTTGGCGGTGTAGGCGGGCGGGGTTACCCAGGCATCGATCCTGGCGTCGCTCAGCAGCGTGGCGGAGCCGAAGCGGAACGCGCTCATGACGCGATCCCTGGCACCGTCGCCGACCAGGATCAGCAGCAGCAGCACGGTCAGCAGCAGGAGCGCTCGCACGGCCAGCGGATCGTGACGGTCGGTGCGCGGCTCCGGTGTGCCGACCCTCAGCCGGCCGACCAGCTCCGACAGCCGTTTCCGGTGGGCGACCCAGATCGCCTGGGTCGAGGGATCATCGCCGCCGAGCGAGATCGTGTCCTCATAGGTTGTTGCCGGCCGGTGTGGGAGACCGGACCGCCGCTCGATACGGCGGACGGCTGCCTCGCGGGACGGCCATTGCACGCGAGCGGCGAAGATCAACGCTCCCAGCATTGCAAGCCCGAACAGCGCGAGCGCGAGCTGATGCGTGCCGCCGCTCACGTGCGACCACAAACCGGCGAGCGAGACCAGGAGGAACAGGCCGACGACCGCGATCACCAGCCAGAGCCGCGGCCACAGCTGCTCGAAGAAGAGCGCGAAGCGGCTCAGCCCCACCTTGCGCTCGAACGCGCTGCCCTGACCGGGCGGTTGTCTCGTCGGCTCAGTCATTCCAAAATATTAGCACGTCCCGTATGCTGCAGCGCAAAGTAATTAACACCCGGGTTTTGCGATGGTTGCATGAGCAGGGGGCCGCCATTGCGGCAGGACGACGGCGTCGGGGGGACTTCCCGAAGCACTCTCGCGCACATGTGATTGGCCGACCGATGACCAGCCGAGTGCTCGACAGAGCCCTCCGCGCGTCCTCGGCAACAGTCGGATGACCAACATGCTGAAGCACTGCATCGCCGGCCTCTCCATGCTGTTTGCCGTCTCCGGCGCGGCGCTGGCGGTGGAGGAGGTCGATCTCGAGCTGGTGCTGCTCGCCGATTCGTCCGGCTCGATCGATGCTGACGAGCTTCAGCTCCAGCGCGACGGCTATGCCGATGCACTGAGGCATCCCCACGTGCTGAGCGCGATCGCCAAGGGGGCGCGCGGCCGGATCGCCGTCACCTACGTCGAGTGGGCCGATGCGCTGCACCAGAATGTGCTGGTGCCCTGGATGGTGATCGACGGGGCAGAGAGCGCAGGACGATTCGCGGCGGCGCTCCAGGGCCAGCCGCGGCTCGCCTGGGGCAGCAATGCGATCGGCACGGCGATCGCCAAGGCGCAGAGCCTGATCGAGACCAACTCCTACGACGGCGAGCGCAAGGTGATCGACTTCTCCGGCGACAGCGTCAACAACTGGCACGGCATGCCGATCGAGCCCGCGCGGGCAGCCGCGCTCAGGGCGGGGATCGTCATCAACGGGCTGGCGATCACCTGCAGGGAACTCGGCTGCAGCGGGCGGCCGATGGGCTACGACCTCGAGGATGCGTTTGCGCGGACCATCATCGGGGGACCGGGGAGCTTCGTCGTCACGGCCGACGGCAAGACGAGCTTCGAGGAGGCGGTGCGGCGAAAGCTGGTGCTCGAGATCGCACTGTTAATGCCCGGCAACTGAGAGTTCCGGGAAGCG
>JBIOVC010000406.1:0-20696 GCA_044867545.1 Hyphomicrobiaceae bacterium
GCGGCCTCGCAACACAAGAGACTTATGCGCTGGCAGCCGCGCCCTCTCGGGCGCGCTCGGGCGTCGAGATGAGGGTGGGAGAATAGAATGCCGGCAGTAGAAGCTACGATCGCGCACGTCAGGAAGATCGACGTCGATCAGTACAAGTACGGCTTCGAGACCGACATCGAGTCGGTGAAGGCCCCGAAGGGCCTCGACGAAGGTACCGTCCGCTTTATCTCCGCCAGGAAGGGGGAGCCCGAGTGGATGCTCGCCTGGCGGCTCGAGTCGTTCCGGCGCTGGAAGCTCTTGGTCGAGCCGACCTGGGCCAACGTCACCTATCCGAAGATCGACTTCCAGGATCTCTATTACTATTCGGCGCCAAAGAGCACCGATGGTCCACGATCGCTCGCAGAGGTCGATCCCGAGTTGCTGCGCACTTATGAACGGCTCGGCATTCCGCTGAAGGAGCGCGAGATCCTCGCCGGGGTGCAGGGCTCCCGCGTCGCCGTCGATGCGGTGTTCGACAGCGTCTCCGTCGTCACCACCTTCAAGGAGGAGCTGGCCAAGGCCGGCGTGATCTTCTGCTCGATGTCGGAGGCGGTCCGCGAGCACCCGGACCTCGTGCGCAAGTACTTGGGCACCGTCGTGCCGCAGTCCGACAACTTCTACGCCTCGCTCAACTCGGCGGTGTTCTCCGACGGCTCGTTCGTCTACGTGCCGCCGGGCGTGCGCTGCCCGATGGAGCTGTCGACCTACTTCCGCATCAACGAGAAGCAGACCGGCCAGTTCGAGCGCACGCTGATCATCGCCGACAAGGGCGCCTACGTCAGCTACCTCGAGGGCTGCACCGCGCCGATGCGCGACGAGAACCAACTCCACGCCGCCGTCGTCGAGCTGATCGCGCTGGACGATGCCGAGATCAAGTACTCGACCGTGCAGAACTGGTATCCGGGCGACAAGGACGGCAAGGGCGGCATCTACAATTTCGTGACGAAGCGCGGCGACTGCCGCGGCCGCAATGCCAAGATCTCCTGGACCCAGGTCGAGACCGGCTCGGCGATCACCTGGAAGTATCCAAGCTGCATCCTGCGCGGCGACGGCTCGAGCGGCGAGTTCTACTCGATCGCCATCTCCAACGGCCGCCAGCAGGTCGATTCAGGCACCAAGATGATCCATCTGGGCAAGAACACCTCGAGCCGGATCATCTCCAAGGGCATCGCTGCGGGTCGCTCGCAGAACACCTACCGTGGGCTCGTCTCAGCGCACCGCAAGGCGACCAACGCGCGCAACTTCACGAGCTGCGATTCCCTGCTGATCGGCGACAGGTGCGGTGCCCACACCGTGCCATATATCGAGGCTAAGAACGCATCGTCGCATTTCGAGCATGAGGCGACGACCTCGAAGATCTCCGAGGACCAGCTCTTCTACGTGATGCAGCGCGGTCTGTCGGAGGAGGAAGCGGTTGCACTGATCGTCAACGGTTTCGTCCGTGACGTGCTGCAGCAGCTTCCGATGGAGTTCATGGCCGAGACGCAGAAGCTGATCGGCATCAGCCTCGAAGGCTCGGTAGGATAAGGCAATGCCGGCGGCATGGTTCACACCGAAGCGGTTCGGCTACGGCGCGACGCCGAAGTCCTGGCAGGGCTGGGTCGCCAGCGCCGTGTTCGCCGTCGTGCTTTCGGCCCTGTCGGTGACCCTCGTCGTGTTGACGAGGTCCGGGGCGGACCCGATCTATGTCGTTGCATGCCTCGGCCTGACGGTGCTGGCGCTCGTCGGCTTCGTGCGGTTGGCCCGGGCCAGGACCGACGGCGAATGGCGCTGGCGCTGGGAGCGGCGCGCGGACCGGTTTCACCTCGGGCGAGAGAAGAGCTAAACCGCACAGCCTGAGATTGTGATTACAACTTGTTGGGTCGAGGTAACTTGAAATTCGCAAAACTGAGGACATGACGGCAGTGTGGCATTTGGAGTACAGTTGGCGGTGAGGGGCTGGAGGGCCGGCCTCGCCGAGGACTGGGACACCTGAGAAGCCCGGTCAGGGTTGCAAGTGGAGGATGTGAAATGTCTAACGAAATCGCGCAGCTCGAGCAGGTTTGGCTGCAGGCGGAGACGGCGGCCGATGCAGCAAGGCGCGAAGCGGTGCGGGCGAGCGAAGAATTGTCCCGGCGCGATGCCAAGGTGGTGGACGCAGCCGAGGTTAAGGTCCTGCTCTCGACCATAGAGCAGGCGAAACAGCGCCAGGATCAGGCCGAGCGCAGGGCAACAGCCGCGTTCGATCAACTCTGGCAGGCGAAGGGTCCTTGGCGGGTACATGCTTGAAGTAAGGAATCTGCACGTAAGGCTGGCGGACGAGGACAAGCCCATTCTGAAGGGCCTGTCGCTCACGGTCCCCAAGGGTGAAGTGCATGCGATGATGGGGCCCAATGGCTCCGGCAAATCGACCCTCGCTTATGTGCTGGCCGGCCGCGACGGTTACGAGGTGACCGACGGCGACATCCTCTGGAATGGTGAATCGATCCTCGGCATGGAGCCCGACGAGCGGGCGGCCAAGGGCGTATTCCTCGCCTTCCAGTACCCGATCGAGATCCCGGGCGTCGCCGGCCTGACCTTCCTGCGCAGCGCTCTCAATGCGGTGCGCAAGAAGCGGGGCGGCAAGGAGCTGACGACACCCGAGTTCTTGCGCCTCATCAGGGACAAGGCCGAGCGTCTTGGCATCGACGTCGAGATGCTGAAGCGCCCCGTCAATGTCGGCTTCTCCGGCGGAGAGAAGAAGCGGGCTGAGATCCTGCAGATGGCCCTGCTCGAGCCGACGCTCTGCGTGCTCGACGAGACCGATTCCGGCCTCGACATCGACGCCGTGCGGGTCGTCTCCGATGGCGTCAACGCGCTCAGGTCGAAGGACCGGGCGATGCTGCTGATCACTCACTACCAGCGCCTGCTCAACTATATCGTGCCCGACCGTGTGCACGTCCTGGCGGGCGGCAGGATCCAGAAGTCGGGCGGCGCCGAGCTTGCCGTCGAGCTGGAGAAGACGGGCTACGCCGAGTTCCAGCCGAAGGCGGCCTGAGCGTATTTCGAAAGACTTTCAGATGAACGTGGCCGTCTCCAAGACCGAGGCCGAGCGCGCAATTGGCGAGCATTTCGCCGTGGTTACCGGACGGTTGACGGAAGCCGACTGGGCTCGGCGGCTGCGCAGTGACGCGTTCGCCGAGTTCGAGGCGCAGGGGCTGCCGCACCGGCGCATCGAGCAGTGGAAGTACACCGACCTGCGCGAGCGCCTGAAGGCGGCCTACCCGCCGGCCGCAGGCGGCCCCGCCGCCGGCACGACGGCCGCGGTAGTCGAGGCGGCGCTCGGACCGCTCGCCGCGCGTGAGGCCTACCGCTTGGTGTTTGTCGACGGCACGTTCGCCGAGGCGCTCTCTGACGCCGCGGCGCTCGCCCCCTGGGCGGACTTCGGCACGCTGGCAGAGGCGCTGCGCGACCCGCCGGGCGCGCTGCAGGCAAGGCTCGCCGGCACGAGCCTCGGACCCGCCGGCCCGCTCGGCGCGCTCAACCTCGCCTTCATGACCGATGGCGCGCTGCTGAACGTCAGGGCCGGCGCCCGGCCCGACAAACCGATCATGCTGGTCCTCGCGGACTCGGCCGGCGCGCCCAAGGCGGTCACCACCCGCAACCTGATCACCGTGGAGACCGGCGCCAGGATCACCCTGATCGAGGCCTACGTGACGTTGCCGGGTGCGGCAGGCGCGGGGCAGGAGAACGCCGCAACCGATATCACGCTCGCCCGCCGCGCCAGCGTCGGCCACGTCAAGGTGTTCCCTGAGAGTGGCGATGCCGTGCTGCTCGCCAATACCCGGGCCTCCCTCGGCGAGGATTCAAGTCTCAGATCGTTCCAGATGACGCTCGCCGGCGCTCTTCTGCGCAACGAGCTTGCCATCGTCTTCAAGGGCAAGCGCGCCAAGCTCGATGTCTCGGGTGCGATGCTGGGCGCGGGCACCCAGCACCTCGACACCACGCTCTTCGTCGATCACGAGGCGCCGGGCGGGGTGAGCCGCGAGCTCTTCAAGAGCGTGCTCGACGGCCGCGCCCGCGCCGTCTTTCAGGGCAAGATCATCGTCCGCCCGAACGCCCAGAAGACCGACGGCAAGCAGATGGCGCAGGCGCTGATGCTCTCGCCCGAGGCCGAGTTCGACTCCAAGCCCGAGCTCGAGATCTACGCCGACGACGTCGCCTGCGGGCATGGCTCGACCTGTGCCGAGATCGACCCCGATCTGATATTCTACTGCCGCACGCGCGGCATTCCCGAGAAGGAGGCGCGTGCGCTGCTCGTGCGCTCGTTCATCGCCGAGGCCGTCGACAAGGTCGAGGACGAGGGTGTGCGCGAGGCGCTGATGGCGATGGCCGACAGCTGGCTGCAACAAAGGACGGTGTGACGTGGGCGATCGGCAGGTGATACGAGCGGCAGAGCCCGTCGCCGCGAAGCCGGCGCCGGAAACGCGGTTCGACGTCGAGCGCATCCGCGCCGATTTCCCGATCCTCTTCCGCGAGGTCTACGGGCGCCCGCTCGTCTACCTCGACAGCGCCGCCAGCGCCCAGAAGCCGCAATCGGTGATCGAGGCGATGGATCACTGCATGCGCTTCGAGTACGCCAATGTACATCGCGGCATCCACCATCTCTCCAATCTCGCCACCCAGCACTACGAGGACGCGCGCGAGACGGTCCGCCGGTTCCTGAACGCGCGCGCCGCCGACGAGATCGTCTTTACCAAGAACGTGACCGAGGCGATCAACCTCGTCGCCTACGCCTGGGGCCTCGAGCACATCAAGCCTGGCGACGAGATCGTGCTCTCGGTCATGGAGCATCACTCCAACATCGTGCCCTGGCACTTCCTGCGCGAGCGGAAGGGCGCGGTGCTGAAGTGGGCGCCGGTCTCCGACACCGGCGAGTTCATGATCGAGGCGTTCGAGGCGCTGCTCACCCCGCGCACGAGGATGGTGGCCATCGCCCACATGTCGAACGTGCTCGGCACCGTCGTCCCGCTGAAGGAGGTCTGCCGCATCTGCCATGAGCGCGGCATCCCCGTGCTGGTCGACGGCGCGCAGGCGGCCGTGCACATGCCGGTCGACGTGCAGGACCTCGACTGCGACTTCTACGGGTTCACCGGCCACAAGGTCTACGGCCCGACCGGCATCGGCGTGCTCTATGCGAAGAAGCCCTGGCTCGAGCGGCTGCCGCCCTTCCTCGGCGGCGGCTCGATGATCGAAAGCGTCCATACCGACCGCATCGCCTACGGCATCCCGCCGACCCGCTTCGAGGCTGGCACTCCGCCAATCGTCGAGGCGGTCGGACTGGCCGCCGCGCTCAACTACATGATGCAGATCGGCCGCGCCGAGATCGCCGCCCACGAGCACGAGCTGGGCGACTACGCCCACCTGCGGCTCGGCGAGTTCAATTGGCTGAAGATCCATGGAACCGCGCCGGGCAAGGGCTCGATCGTCGCATTCACCATGGACGGCCTGCACCCGCACGACGTCTCGACCATCATCGACCGGTCCGGCGTCGCCATCCGCGCGGGCCATCACTGCGCGCAGCCGCTGATGGAGCGGTTCGGGGTTCCCGCCATGTGCAGGGCCTCCTTCGGCCTATATAATACCAAGGGCGAGGTGGATGCCCTCGCCGAGGCGCTGATCCGGGCGCACGAGTTTTTCGCCTGATGCCGGATCGGGAGTAGTCGGATGGACGGAAAACCGATCGATCGCGACGGAACGCTCACGGCGGAAGCCGAGGTGCCACCCGCGCCGCCGACGGTCGCCGAAGGCGGCACGCCGGTTGCGGGCTCGAGCCTCTCCGCCGAGGAGCTCGACCGGCTCACCGCCGACATCGTCGCCGCGCTGAAGACGGTCTACGACCCGGAGATCCCGGCCGACATCTACGAGCTGGGCCTGATCTACAAGATCGACGTCGACGACGACCGGCAGGTCACCATCGAGATGACGCTGACGGCGCCGGGATGCCCGGTTGCCGGCGAGATGCCGCAGTGGGTCGAGAACGCGGTCAACGCCGTGCCGGGCGTTTCCGGCACCAAGGTGATCCTGACCTTCAATCCCCCCTGGGACAAGGACCGCATGTCGGAAGAGGCGAAACTCGCCATCGGCATGTTCTGAAAGGCCCATCGGCCGATCTCGACACCCGCCCGCAAATCACTACATTCTCGGCATGGGACCGCTACTGAGCGGCCTTCAGGAGATGATTGAACATGGCAGCTGCAACCAAGCGGTCCCAAGTGCTGAGCCTGACCCCTGCCGCCGCGGCCCGCATCCGCGAGCTGATGGCCGAGAAGTCGGGCGTCGCCGGCTTGAAGATCGGCGTCAAGAAGGGCGGCTGCGCCGGTATGGAGTACACGCTCGCCTGGACCGAGACGGTCGGCAAGTTCGACGAGGTGATCGATACGGACGGCGGGAAGGTGATTATCGACCCCTCCGCTGTGCTCTATCTGCTCGGCACCGAGATGGACTGGAAGGTCGACAAGCTCTCCGCGCAGTTCGTGTTCAACAACCCGAACCAGAAGAGTGCGTGCGGCTGCGGCGAGTCGGTCGACCTGCAGCCGGTGCCCCGGGAGCGCCTCGAAGAGCTCAAGGTTTGACCGCCACCGACGGCTACATCGACTTCCTGAAGGATCAGCTTGCCGGGCTCGGCTCCGTTACCGTGCGGCGCATGTTCGGCGGCGCCGGCGTCTATTGCCACGGCGTAATGTTCGGCCTGATCGCCGACGACACGCTCTACCTCAAGGCTGACGGAGCGAGCCGGACAGACTTCGAGGCCGAAGGCATGGAGCCCTTCACCTACCAGGCGAAAGACGGACGCAACACCGTCATGTCATACTGGCGGGCGCCGGAACGGCTTTATGATGAGCCGGAGGAAATGCTTGCCTGGGCGGGCAAGGCGCTGGCCGTCGCGCAACGTGCGAGCCAACCGAAGCGGCGGGCAAGAAAGAGGTAGGCCCCGACCGCCGCCCGTAACTGTCCCCCGTAACCTATTCCCTACCCCCTAAGCAGTCCTCACAGGCCGTCGCAGGAACGCCGGCATGTGGTCCGCGAAGCTCGGGCTGGCTGCCGGCTTGCGGGGCGGCTGCTTGAAAGTCTTCTCGCGCTGGACGGGCGCCTGCTCCTGCTGCTGCGGCGCGGGCGCTCTCGCTGCCGTGGCCCGGGCGCCTTCAGGGGCTCGCGGTTGCTCGCCGAAACCGGGAACCGGCGGATGATGCGGACGCTTCGCCTCGCGCCGCGGCTCGACGGGAGCCGGTTTTTCCGCGCGCGGGCTCTGCGCCGCACGCTCCTCCGGACGCCGTTCGCGCCGTTGCGGTCGCGCCGCCGGCCGGCCGGAAGCTTGCTGGCCGCCACCACGCTGCTGCTCGCGCCCGCGGCCCTTGCCGCGTCCGCCGCGTCGCCGCTTGCCGGCGCTGGAGAAGTCCTCCGGCTTCGGCGGCTCTCCCATCCACACCGGCGTCTCGCCGGTCACCCGCTCGATATCCTTGATGAGCGCGAGGTCCTCCGGCGTGACGATGGTCGCGGAGAACCCTTCGCGTCCCGCCCGGCCCGTGCGGCCGATGCGGTGGACGTAGTCGTCGCCGACCCACGGCACGTCGAAGTTGAACACGTGCGAAACGTCGGGGATATCGAGGCCGCGCGCGGCCACATCGCTCGCCGCCAGCAGCGTGATCTCGCCTCTCCGGAACCTGTCGAGCGTCTCCGTCCGGCTCTGCTGGTCCATGTCACCATGCAGCGCCGCGGCATTGAAGCCGTGCTTGACGAGCGACTTGTGCAGGATCGCGACATCTCGCTTGCGGTTGCAGAAGATGATCGCGTTCTTGATCGTCTGGGAATTGATGAGGTCGCGCAGCACCTCGCGCTTGGCCCAGTCCTCGCCTTCGGCGCAGAACCGGAATCGCTGGGTGGTGGCTTTCACCGTGGTGGCGGGCTTGGCGACCTCGACCCGCACCGGCTGGTTGAGGAAGTTGTCGGCGAGCCGCTTGATCTCCGGCGGCATGGTCGCCGAGAAGAACAGCGTCTGTCGGCGCGGCGGCAGCAGCTTGCAAATTTTCTCGATGTCCGGAATGAAACCCATGTCGAGCATCCGGTCCGCCTCGTCGATGACCAGGATCTCGACCCCCATTAGCATCACCTTGCCGCGCTGGAACTGGTCGAGCAGCCGGCCGGGGGTGGCGATCAGCACGTCGACGCCGCGGTCGAGCTTGCGATCCTGATCCTCGAACGACACGCCGCCGATCAGCAGTGCCACCGTGAGCTTGTGGTTGATGCCGTATTTCTCGAAGCTCTGCGCGACCTGCGCTGCGAGCTCCCGCGTCGGCGCCAGGATCAGCGAGCGCGGCATCCGCGCCCGCGCCCGGCCCGATTCGAGCCGGGTGATCATCGGCATCACGAACGCGGCGGTCTTGCCGGTTCCGGTCTGCGCGATGCCGAGCACGTCGCGGCCCGAGACCGCGACCGGGATGGCCTGAGCTTGGATGGGCGTAGGGACAGTGTAGCCAGCAGCGGCAACGGCCGCCTGGACCTTGGAGCTGAGCGGTAGCTCAGCGAAGCTCGTGATTTCCAAAAGTACGTCTCTCCATGACTTCACATACCGGCGCTGCCCCGGCTGGGGCAGCTGGCGGACAGCAGTGGAGCGCAGGGAGATCGATTGCCGAAACGCGGCTAAGCAGTTCGTTGACTTGTGAAAGGGATCAAGAGAATGCGATCCCTGCGCTCATGACGCCCTTGAGCTGGCATACAATTACCCGGATTTCAAGTGGGTAGCGCGGCAATGCTGGAACTGCCGCACCACCTGCGGCAGATTGGGCGCAATCCAACTGGCAGCAAGAGGCCGCCATGAGCCAGCCGAGTCGGGGCGCCCGGACGCACGCGATCTTCGTGCCGGGCCTCCTTTGCACGCCGGCCCTGTTCGCACCGCAGATCGCGGCGCTCAAAGGCAAGGCCCGGATCACCGTTGCCGACCACACCCAGGATGCCTCGATGGAGGCGATAGCCCGCAGGGTCCTGAAGCAGACCCCGGAGAAGTTTGCCCTGCTCGGTCTCTCCATGGGCGGCTACATCGCGCTTGAGATCGTTCGCCAGGCTCCGGAGCGCGTCACCCGGCTGGCTCTGCTCGACAGCAACGCGCGCGCCGACCGTCCCGAGCAGACCGTCGACCGTCACCGGCTGATCGAGCTGGCGAAGAAGGAAGGAACGCGCAAGGTGCAGCAGGTCCTGCTGCCGCGCCTGATCCACTCAACGCGCCTCGATGACGCCGCGCTTGTCGAGACGGTCCTGAAGATGGGCGAGGATACCCCGGTCGACGCCTTCGAGCGCCAGCAGCATGCGATCATCGGCCGGCCGGACATGCGCCCGCGGCTGACGTCGATCCGGTGCTCGACGCTCATCATCGTCGGCGCCGAGGATCAGATGACCCCGGTCAAGGTTGCCGAGGAGATGCATGCCGGCATCGCCGGCAGTCGGCTCGAGGTGATCCCCGACTGCGGCCATCTCTCGACGCTCGAGCGGCCCGATGCGGTGAGCGGCCTGCTCGAGGCGTGGCTCGCAGAGTGAGCCGAGCCCGCCGGTATCGTAGCCCGAACGCATGAAGGGCCGGCCCTGTGGGTCCGGCCCTTCGTCATTCCGTCGGCTGATCGAGCTCGAGCCCGATCAATGCATGCTCAGGCGAGCGCCTTCTTCAGGAACGCCACCGTGCGCGACCACGCGAGATCGGCGGCCGCCTTGTTGTAGCGCGCTTCCGAGGTATCGTTGTTGAAGGCGTGCTGTGCACCTTCATAGACGTAGATATCGAACTTCGTGCCGGCCTTCTGCAGCGCAGCCTTGTAGTCGTCGATGCCCTTGTTGATGTTGGGATCATTGCCGGCGTAGTGCAGCATCATCTGTGCCTTGATCTTTGGCACGTCGTCGGCCGCTGGCTGCCGGCCGTAGTAGGGCACGGCGGCAGCAAGTGCGTCGCCGGCCGCCACCGCCGTCGCGTTGACGGTCCCGCCGCCCCAGCAGAAGCCGATCGCGCCGATCTTGCCGTTGCTGCTGGCGTGCTTCTTCAAGTAGTTGACCGTCGCCACTCCGTTCGCCGCCGTGCGCTTGGCATCGAGCTGGCCGAACATATCGCGCGCCTTGTCCTCGTCCCCCGGCGTGCCGCCCAACGGCGACAGGAAGTCGGGGGCGAGAGCAATGAAGCCTTCGAGCGCCATCCGGCGCGCCACGTCCTTGATGTGCGGGTTGAGGCCGCGGTTCTCGTGCACGACGATGACTGCGCCGAGCTTGCCCGAGGCATTGGCGGGCACGGCCAGGTAGCCGGTCACGTCGCCGCCCTCGCCGGGGTATTTGACGGTCTCGGTCTTGAGCCTGCTGTCGCCTTCCTTGACCATTTGCGCGGCGGCCGGTTTCGCCTCGATCATCGAGGTGACGGCGACAGCCGTCGCCGTCGAGCCGACGAGCGCGGTGAGCTTGTCCATGAACGCCCGACGGTCGAGCGTGATGTGCGTGTACTCGTCATAGAGGTCGATCATTTCCTGGGTAATCTTGGGTACTTCGGTCATCGGACTCGCTCCTCGTTCTCCCATACGATCTCAAATGAATGAGCACCGCACGCATGCGGCTCGTGCCCCGTCGCGAGGGACGATAGCGGCAAGGTTCGCAAATCTCTAGCGAAGGCGGTCGTCGGTCAGATCACGCCTTCGCGAGCGGCAGCGTGCACCGCACCATCGCCTCTCATCGCTCGTCCGCGTCGGAGACCGGAGGCCTCTGCAGATCGATGATCTCGATCACGTTCCGGTCGGGGTCGTGGAAGTAGGCGCTGCGTCCCTGGAACGTGCCGGAGCGCCGATCCTCCTCCTTGATGAGCTGTATCCCCTTTGACGCGAGGAATGCTTTCGCCCGGTCGTACTCCTCGGCCGTCACGCGGAACGCGCTGTGAATGTCGTGCGCGTTGCCCCGATTGGGATCGATCGGGTTCTCCGAGCAGGTGAGCACCAGGTAGTTGTTGCTCTCCGTGCGCATGAAAACCATGTGCTTGTTGCGCCTCATCTTCTTCAGGCCGAGGATCTCGGTATAGAATTTTTCCGAGCGGGCGAGGTCCTTCACGGGAATCGTGAAGTGCAGCACTCCCTCAACTTTCAGCATGCGCCCATTCCTTTCGTTCCGCCCCTGCGCAATCATAGCACCCACCCGCCGGACCCATCGAGAGCAAGTGCGCCCCGGTTGCCGCGGCCGCTCGGATGCTGCACGATCCCCTGGCGAGCGATGCCGGACTGAGGAGGTGCCCCTTGAAGCTACGCAATGTCGGCCGGTCAGGCCTGTGCGTTTCCGCGGTCGGCCTCGGCTGCAACAACTTCGGCGGCCGCATCGACCTCGAGGCGAGCCGTGCGGTCGTGCACAAGGCGCTCGACGTCGGCATCACGCTGTTCGACACTGCCGACGTCTACGGTGGTCCCGGCGCCTCGGAGACCATCCTCGGCAAGCTGCTGGGCGCCCGCCGCAAAGACATCGTGCTGGCGACCAAGTTCGGCACCGCGATGGACGAGGCGGGGCTGCTCAAAGGGGCTTCCCGCCGCTACATCATGTCGGCAATCGAGGCGAGCCTGCGGCGCCTGCAGACTGACTGGATCGATCTCTATCATCTGCACCGCCCCGATCCGCTGACGCCGATCGAGGAGACGCTCCGCGCCCTCGATGACCTCGTACGCCAGGGCAAGGTGCGCTACATCGCCTGCTCGAACCTGCCTGCATGGCAGGTGGCCGTCGCCGATGGGGTGGGGCGCGAGCAGGGGCTCAGCCGGTTCATCTGCTGCCAGGACGAGTACAGCCTGCTCGTGCGCGGCATCGAGCGCGAGCTGATCCCGGCAATCGAGCATCTGGGGCTCGGGCTGCTGCCGTACTTCCCGCTCACGAGCGGTCTCTTGACCGGCAAGTACCGGCGCAACGAGCCGCCGCCGGCGGGCACGCGCTATGCAGTCACCGGCCACCGCCACACCCAGCGCTATCTGACCGACGCCAACTGGGACAGGATCGAGAAGCTCACGCAGTTCGCCGAGGCGCGCGGCCACACGCTGCTGGAGCTGGCGATGAGCTGGCTCGCCGGCCGCTCTGTGGTGTCGAGTGTAATGGCCGGAGCGACCAGGCCCGAGCAGGTCGAGGCCAACGTCAAGGCTATCGGCTGGGAGCTGCCGGACGACGATCTTGCCGAGGTCGACCGCATTACCGCGTGATGCAAGCTATGGCCGATCGATTGTAGGTCGGGCTGAGCGGAGCGAAGCCCGACAGCCCGATGTGCGAGCGCGGGACCGGCCGCTATCGCCGCGTCGCCGCCTGCCGGATCTCGGTGAGCGTCCGCCGCGGCGTGATTGCCTCGGGATCGACGTTCAGCTCGATCACGGCCGGTTTTCCGCTCGCTACAGCCCGCTCGAAGGCTGCCGCAAACCCCTCCGTGCGGGCCACGGTCTCGCCGTGCGCGCCGAAACTCCGCGCGAAGGCGGCAAAGTCCGGGTTGACGAGATCGGTCGCGCTGACGCGGGCCGGATAGTCCTGCTCCTGGTGCATGCGGATCGTCCCGTACATGCTGTTGTTGGCGACGACGACGATCACCGGCAGCGCGTACTGGACGGCGGTCGCGAGCTCCTGCGCCGTCATCAGAAAGCAGCCGTCGCCTGCGAACGCGATGACGGTGCGCTCGGGCGCCGCGAGCTTGGCCGCGATCGCCGCCGGCAGGCCATAGCCCATCGAGCCCGAGGTCGGCCCAAGCTCCGTCCGGTATCCCTTGTAGACGAAGTGGCGGTGCAGGAAGGCGGCGTAGTTGCCGGCGCCGTTGGTAACGATGGCATCCTCAGGCAGCATGTCGGAAAGCTGGCGCACGACTGCGGCGAGCGAGACGTCGCCCGGCAGCGGCGCCGGCGCGAGACTCGCCTCGTAGGCCGCGCGCAGCGCCTTGCGCCGATCGGCCCACGGGATGCTCGCCGGCGCCGCGATCCGCTCGAGCGCCTCCGCAAGGCTCGCGGCCGTCGCCGCGATCGGCAGATCGGCGCGGTAGACGGAGCCAAGCTCGTCGGCGCTCGGATGGATGTGCACCAACGTCTGCCGCGGGTCGGGGACGTCGATCAGCCGGTAGAGGCCGGTCGTGATCTCGCCGAGACGAGGCCCGGCAACGATCAGAAGGTCGGCGTCGCGGACGGCATCCGCAAGTGCCGGCTCGGAGGCGACGCCTGCGTGGCCGACATAGCAGGGATGGCGGTTGTCAAAATAATCCTGGTAGCGGAACGCCACACACACCGGCAGGTCGAAGCGCTGAGCGAAGGCCTCGACCCGCTGCTGCACGTCTTGGCTCCAGCCCGGCCCGCCGACCATCATCAGCGGACGCTTCGCGGCGGCGAGCACCGCTTCCAGCGCCGCCGCCTTGGCCTCAGGAAAGACAGCCGCCGCCGGGTTGGCCGGTTTCGCGTTAGCCACCTCCGCTCCTGCTGAGAGCATGTCCTCAGGCAGTCCCAGCACCACCGGGCCCGGCCGCCCCGATCGCGCCAGGTGGAAGGCGCGGCTGACGTACTCCGGGATCCGGTCCGTCTGGCGGATCGCCGCCGCCCACTTCACGAACGTCGAGAACAGCCCCTTGATGTCGATTTCCTGGAATGCCTCGCGGTCCTCGTGGTCGGATGCCGGCAGTCCGACGAA
The DNA here is from genome assembly GCA_044867545.1 of Hyphomicrobiaceae bacterium. Classification (GTDB taxonomy): domain Bacteria; phylum Pseudomonadota; class Alphaproteobacteria; order Rhizobiales; family Hyphomicrobiaceae; genus DATLZB01. The sequence goes on from JBIOVC010000406.1 coordinate 13,690, forward strand.
CAGCACCATCGGCGTCGAGTCCTGCTGCGCAACGTGCAGCCCCGCCATCGCGTTCGCAGCGCCCGGCCCCCGCGTGACGAAGGCGACGCCCGGCGCGCCGGTGAGCTTGCCCGAGGCTTCCGCCATCATCGAGGCGCCACCTTCGTGCCTGCAGATGATCGTGCGGATGCGCTGCGAGTCGTGAAGCCCGTCGAGCGCCGCGAGGAAGCTCTCGCCGGGAACGGTGAACACCAAGTTGACGCCTTGCGCCTCGAGCTGATCGATCAGGATCTTGCCGCCGTGCCGCATGGTCTCATCAGATTTGCCGGGCTTGCAGAACTCGTGAAACTCACCAACGATGACGTTGTAGGAGATTGCCGGTCGAAGGCGAACAGGAATGTTCGCGGGCGTGAGATGCACTTGATGCAGCGGTTGCGAGCGCTGAGCACTGGTCGCTGGAGCGGCGCGTTGCTCGCCTGCGCGCTGCTCTTCGCTGCGCATCACGTTTCGGCGCAGACGCCGAATGACATGCAAGCGGAAGATGACAGCGATGTGTCCGAGCCAGAGCCGCCGCCGATCGAGCTGGTGCTCCGCACCGACCGCGAGACCTACACAGTGGGCGATACGCCGAGCTACACCGCGCGTGCGAGCGAGGACTGCTACCTGACGCTCATCAACGTCGATCCCGACCGCAGCGCGGTCGTGCTGTTCCCGAATGAGTTCCAGCAGGACAACAAGTTGAAGGCGGGCGAGGGGCTGACACTGCCTCCGCCCGAGTCGCCCTACCGGTTCCGCCTCGCCAAGGCAGGGAGCGAGATGCTGGTCGGCACCTGCACTGCGAGCAGCCGGCCGCCGCCCGGCATCCGCCATGACTTCGAGCGGCAGCGCTTCACCATCATCGGCGACTGGGACCAGCACCTCGCCGACGTTGCGAGCGGACGCGCGACCGCCGAGCCGCCTCGAACTGCCCGGCGCGGGCGTGGCAAGCGGCAGCAGCCGCCGAAGGAGGAGCCGGAACGGCACGTCCTCCCCGACCGGCAGGTCAGGACCGAGATCACCTACGAGGTCCGCTGAACGGCGGCTTCACGCCCAGCGCTCGAGCGCGCGCACGCCGGCAACGCCGCCGGCAATAATCGCCAAGAGCGTCAGGAACGAGCCGGCGGCAAGCGTCGACACGCCGGTGATCCCCTGCCCGATGGTGCAGCCGAGCCCGAGCACGCCGCCGATCCCCATCAGCGACGCACCGAACAGGCCGCGCAGCGTGTCGCCCAGCCCCGAAAACGTCGTCAGCCTGAACCGGCCCATCATCCGCGCCGCCACGAGCGCGCCGAGCACAGCGCCGAATACGCTCGCAACGCCGAAGCCGGGCAGCCCGAGCGCGGTCGTCCGCTGCAGCCATTCGAGCGCATCCCCGACCGGCCGGACGTAGGTGAGCGAGATCGGCGCCGCCGGCCGGTGTGCCAGCTCGTCGTAGGCGAGCCCCGTCACCGCCCAGCCGAGGGTAACGATCAGGCCGATGCCGAGGCCCGAGAGGACGTGGACGGACGAGCCGCGAAACTTCGCGTCCTTGAAGCACCAGGCGAGCAGTGCGCCGGCTATGACGACCGTGACCGCGACGCCTGCCAGCGCCGAGCTTGTACCCGACAGCATGCCGGCGATCTCGCCGAGCCCCTGGTTCGGTATGCGCAACCCGGCCAGCGAGATGGCGGTGAGCCGCTCCAGCTCGGCCCGCGCCGGGCCGAGGAGCCCGCCCATCGTCATGTGCGCGACGATCCCGAGCACGATCAGCGTCATCAGCGACCTCAAGTCGCCGCCGCCGAGACGCGCCAGGTTGCGACTTGGGCAACCGCCGGCAAAAACCATCCCGAATCCAAAGATCAGTCCACCGGCGATGTGGCCGAGCCAGTTGAGGCTCGGCGACAGGTACATCGACGCCTCCAACGGCGCGACGCCCGCCGCCGCCAGCATCTGCGTGCCGATCATCGCCGTCGCCGCCGCGAGCATCCAGGCCCTGAATCGCCGCCGGTCCCCGAACGTCACCATGTCGGAGATCGAGCCCATCGCGCAGAAGTTGGTGCGGGCGACGACCGCGCCGAACAGCAGCCCGACGACGAGCCCGCCGACCGCCAGCGCGAGCGGCTGGTTTGCAGTCATCAGTTCGCGGAGCGCGTCCATCCTTGTCCCGTTCGGCGGCGTCAAAGCGCCGGACGGACCGAACTCTTGCTGGATGCGTCACATCAATGCAAGGCAAAGGGTCTTTACACGGGGGGCGATGCGCCTTATTTCACACCCTCAATCAACGGCGGTCTCTGCTGGTTCAGCAAGCGCCATCTGGTCCAACTCGACTGGTGGAGGTCCCATGAGATGGAAAGATATACGTCTGCGACTGCGCTGACCGAGGCGCTGAAGCCGGATCGCCCGTATTTCGGACTCCGTCCCCATGCCGCCGGCCGCGCTGCGCGGTGGTTTCTCCAGAACTTCCCGGGTGATGTCGCGTACGCCTACAAGGCGAACGCGTCCGTCTTCCTGCTCGGCGCGCTCTACGGCGCCGGCATCAAGCAGTTCGACGTCGCCTCCCTGCCGGAGCTGGAGGACGCCGCCACGATTCCTGGCGTCGGCATCCACTTCATGCATCCGGTGAAGTCGCGGTCGGCGATCCGTCGCGCCTACCATCACTTCGGCGTGCGCCGCTTTGCCCTCGACAGCGAGGACGAGCTCGAGAAGATTCTGACCGAGACCGGCCGCCCGAGGGATCTGCAACTCTACGTGCGGATCGCGGTGGCGGCGAAGAACAGCCGCGTTCCTCTGGAGCGCAAGTTCGGCGCCAGCGGGCAGAAGGCGACGCGGCTGCTCGTCAAGGCGCGCCAGGCCGCGGCCATGCTCGGCATTACCTTCCACGTCGGCTCGCAGACGACGACGCCCGATTCCTACATCGCGGCGCTGGCGGAGGTGCACCGGCTGATCGTCAAGGCCGGCGTGGTCGTCGATGGCATCAACGTCGGCGGCGGCTTCCCTTCGCGCTACACCGACAGTCAGCCGGCCCCGCTCGCCTCGTTCATGCACGCGATTCACGCGGGCTTCGAGCGCCTGCCGGTGAGCGAGGCATGCCGGCTCTCCTGCGAGCCGGGCCGCGCGTTGGTGGCGGAGGCCGAGAGCCTGATCGTGCGCGTCGATGCCCGCCGCGGCAACGAGCTGTTCATCAATGACGGCAGCTACGGCACGCTGTTCGACGCCGCGCACCTGGGGCTCGTGTTCCCGGCGCGGCTCGTTGGCCGCACGCCGAAGGCCGCCGAGCTGCTGGTGCCGTTCGAGCTGTGGGGTCCGACCTGCGATTCGATCGACCGCATGAAGGGGCCGTTCCTGTTGCCGTCATCGATCCGCGAGGGCGACTACATCGAGATCGGCAACATCGGCGCCTACGGCCGGGCGATCGCCGGACGCTTCAACGGCTACGGCAGCTACGGCGAGGCGATCCTCGAGGACGAGCCGATGCTCACCATGTACGGCAGCGCCGAGGAAGCGGTCGCCGAAAGCGTTTCATGAGCGGGCCGGCAAAGCTCGACTACCTGCCGCCGGAGCGTGCCTTCCTCGAGTCTGACCGCGCCGACGCCGCCAACCCCGGCGCGGCGCGGGCTGTCGTCATCCCGTTCGGGCTCGAGGCGACGGTGAGCTACGGCAGCGGCACGGCGAAAGGGCCGGCGGCGATCCTGGCAGCGAGCCACCAGCTCGAGCTGTTCGATGAGGAGCTCTGGCGCGAGCCCTACCGCGACTATGGCGTGGCGACGCTTGCCGAGCCGGCAGTCACCAAACCGGTCGCCAAGGCGCTCGACCAGCTCGAGGCGATCGTCGAGCAGGTGGTCGCGGCCGAGCGGTTTCCGCTGGTGCTTGGCGGCGAGCATTCGCTCACCATCGGCGCCATCCGCCCGTTCGCCCGCCGCTACCCGGATCTCGCCGTCCTGCAGTTCGACGCCCACGCCGACCTGCGCGACGGCTATCTCGGCGAGGCGAACTCCCACGCATCCGCCATGCGTCGCGTGCTCGACCACGCGCACGTATCGCTGGTGTCGGTTGGCATCCGTGCCGTATCCGCGGTCGAAGCGGAGTTCATCGACGCCAACGGCGAGCGCGTCCACATCCACTGGGCCAAGGACCAGCCGAGCTGGGACCTCGACGAGATCGTCCGCCCGCTCACCGGCCGCCCGGTCTACGTCACCTTCGACATCGACGCGCTCGACGGCGCCATCATGCCCGCGACCGGCACGCCGACGCCGGGCGGGCTTCACTACTGGCAGGCGCTCGCCATCCTGAGGCGCGCCGCCGAGGTGTCGAGCATCGTCGGTGCCGACTTGGTCGAGTTCGCGCCGATCCCGGGCTTTCATGCTTTCGACTACACGGCGGCCTCGCTCGCCTACAAGATCATGAGCTACGCGCTCTCCGGCACGCGGCGGGCTTGAGGGGTCAGCGCTGCGGCGGACTGCGGATGCTCTGACCGCGCCGGTTCTCCCACCCAATTCGTCACGGCCGCGCAGGCGGCCGCCTACGACAGCCCTCGGCACAGGGAACAGTTCTGATTGCACTGGTTCGGATATTGCCCGGCCAAGCCCATGCGTGCACCGAGATTGAGACAGCCCGCAGTCTACCTCCTCGCGAGCAAGCGCAACGGTGTGCTCTACTGTGGCGTGACGAGCGGTCTTTTCGCTCGCGTCGGTGTCCACAAACAGAACCTGATCGACGGCTTAACCAGGAAGCATGGCGTTCACTGTCTCGTCTACTACGAGCTGCACGAGACGATGGACGCGGCCATTCTGCGCGAAACACGGATAAAGAAATGGAGGCGCGCCTGGAAGGTGCGGCTGATCGAGCAGATGAACCCCGGGTGGCGGCATCTCTCCGATGAGCGCTTGGGCGAGATCATGGATGGCTCGGCCGATCGCGAGCGGCTTCGCTGCTGACGTCACATCTGCCGCTACGTGTCGTAGGCGGCCGCCTCCGCGGCCGTGACTGTGTGGGGTGTGTTTGCGGTGTGCTAGTCTCGTCCCGAGCGAAGAGCAGGGCGCGAAGGAAAGGCGAATGAGTTGCGCACTGCGTGTGGCGAGCGCGTGTCCGCGACGGCGCCCACTAAATTCGTCACGGCCGCGCAGGCGGCCGCCCACGCAAGGTTCAACGAGTGCAACGCCTGTGACTGGGCAGAGACGAAGTGACTGCAAATCCCGAAACGTCAGATTGAAGCCCACCCCTAGCCCGCTCACTCCGCTTGGCCTATAAGCCGATCCGCACCCCGCCCGTGCCATGGCATACTGCCGGGCCGCGAGCGCACGGCCGCGCCAACATGGCGGCCGCCGCCCGGGCGGGTTAAGCACTTGAATTGCAAGGAGTACCCCATGCCGGCCCCCTGGTCCCCGGACAGCTGGAGAGCAAAGCCCATCCTCCAGGTCCCGGAGTATCCCGACGCCAAGGCGCTCGCCGAGGTGGAGGCGAGACTCGCGACCTTCCCGCCGCTGGTTTTTGCAGGTGAGGCGCGCGAGCTCAAACGCGGCCTCGCCCAGGTCGCTGCCGGCGATGCCTTCCTGCTCCAGGGCGGCGACTGCGCCGAGAGCTTCGCCGAGCACCGCGCCGACAACATCCGCGACTTCTTCCGCGTCTTCCTGCAGATGGCGGTGGTGCTGACCTACGCCGGCTCCTCGCCGGTGGTGAAGGTCGGCCGCATCGCCGGCCAGTTCGCCAAGCCCCGCAGCTCCGACGTCGAGAAGCAGGGCGACAAGGCGCTGCCGAGCTATCGCGGCGACATCATCAACGGCGCGGAGTTCACAACGGAAGCGCGCCGCCCCGACCCGCAGCGCCAGCTGCAGGCCTATCGGCAATCGGCCGCCACCTTGAACCTGATCCGCGCCTTCGCCATGGGCGGCTACGCGGATCTGGAACGCGTGCACCAGTGGAACATGGGCTTCGTCGCCGACTCGCCCCAGGGCCACCGCTACCAGGAACTCGCCGATCGCATCACGGAATCGGTCGGCTTCATGCGCGCCTGCGGCATCACCTCCGAAAACACGCCGCAGCTGCGCACGACCAGCTTCTATACGAGCCACGAGGCGCTGCTCCTGGGCTTCGAGCAGGCGATGACGCGCACCGATTCCACGACCGGCGAGCAGTACGCCACCTCCGGCCACATGCTCTGGATCGGCGATCGCACCCGCCAGCCCGACCACGCCCACGTTGAGTTCTGCCGCGGCATCAGGAATCCGATCGGCATCAAGTGCGGGCCGTCGCTCGAGGCCGACACGCTCTTAAGGCTGCTCGACGTCCTCAATCCGAAGGAGGAGCCGGGCCGCATCACGCTGATCTGCAGGTTCGGTGCCGACAAGGCCGAGAAGGGGCTGCCGAAGCTGATCCGCGCCGTCGCCAAGGCGGGACGCGCGGTGGTGTGGTCGTGCGATCCGATGCACGGCAACACGATCACCTCGGCGTCGGGCTACAAGACGCGCCCCTTCGACCGAATCCTCTCCGAGGTCGAGACGTTCTTCGCCGTGCACCGTGCGGAGGGCACGCATGCGGGCGGCATCCACGTCGAGATGACCGGCCAGAACGTGACCGAGTGCACCGGCGGGGCCGCGGCGATCTCGGATGCGGACCTCTCCGACCGCTATCACACGCACTGCGACCCGCGCCTCAACGCCAACCAGTCGCTGGAGCTGGCCTTCCTGGTGGCGCAGCGGCTGAAGCAGGAGCGAGGCGATCGCGTGCAGCCGGCACCCGCCGTCGCAATGGGCTGACTTGCCTCTGCCCACACACCTGACAACCGGCGCACGGTCTTTGCCGTTACAGCGGCGGCCGGAACGTCGGCGGGTAGGAGCTGCAGAACTGCCTGATCCGGGCGTCATGTCCGAACCAGCGGCATACCTCAGCCTTCACGGTCGGGTTCTGGCGCACCGCCGCGTCCGAGACCCGCATGCCGTAGCCGCGCGCCACCGCAGCGACATAGTTGTCCTCGCAGTAGGGCGTCGCGAGTGCGGAGCCCTGGACGATTTGGA
>JBIOVC010000407.1:0-2650 GCA_044867545.1 Hyphomicrobiaceae bacterium
GCGCGGCCGCCTCCGGCAGGTTGGGGGTTATGAGGTCCGACCGTGGCAGCAATGCCTCTATCACGGCCGCGACCGCATCGGGCGCGAGCAGCGGATCGCCGTTGGTCGAGACCATCACCGGATCGACGACCAGCGGAACGGCCGGCCGCGCGACGAGCTCCTCGGCAACCGCCAGCACGATCTCCCGGTTGGCGAGCATGCCCGTCTTCACCGCCCCGACCACCAGATCATCGAACACGGCGCGGATCTGAGCGCGCACGAAATCAGGGGGAACACTGTGGACGTCGCTCACCCCCCGCGTGTTCTGTGCGGTGAGCGCCGTCAGCACGCTCGCACCGTAGACGCCGAACGCCGTGAACGTCTTCAGGTCCGCCTGGATGCCGGCGCCGCCTGAGCTGTCCGACCCGGCGATCGTCAGCGCAATACGTGTCGGAAGCGGAGCCTCGTTCATGGCGCGCGTTGACCCTTCTCCATGATGTCCTTCTGGAGCGACTTCGGCGCGAGCATCTCCTCGACCGTCCCGAGTTCGGGGAACGTGTCGAGCATCCACTGCCCGGCGACATTCAGCCAGCCGAGCATGAACAGCACACCCGTGATGATCAGCACGACGCCCATCACCTTCTCGAAGAGGCCGAGGTAGGGCCGGAAGCGCTCGGAGAACCGGAGGAACGGTCCGATCGCCACCGCCGCGAGTACGAACGGCACGCCGAGTCCCAGTGAGTAGACGAGCAGCAGACCGACGCCGGCCCCGAGGTTCGCCTCGCTGCCGGCGAGCACCAGGATCGCGCCGAGGATCGGTCCGATGCACGGCGTCCAGCCGAACGCGAACGCAAGCCCGATGAGGTAGGCGCCGGCAAGGCTCGACTTGTGGACCTCGACAGTGTAGCGGGCGTAGCGGTGTAGCGCCGGCACCCGCACCACGCCGAGGAAATGCAGCCCGAACACCACGATGATAAGGCCTGCGACGATCGACAGCTCCGCCTTGTAGGTGAGCAGCAGTTGGCCGAGCGCCGAAGCCCCGGCGCCGAGCGCCACGAACACCGTGGTGAACCCGAGCACGAACAGTACCGAGCACGCGACGACCCGGCGCCACACGTCCCGGTCGAGCCCCTGCGCCGCGCTCGCCTGGCTTACCGTCGTGCCGCCGAGGTACCCGAGATAGGGCGGCACCAGCGGCAGCACGCACGGCGACAGGAAGCTCGCAAGCCCTGCCAGCAGGACGCCAAGATAGATGTGCACATCGAGGAGCATCAATAACTTATAGGCCGGTCTCGCCCGCCTTGTGAGGGTGCGACAAGCTAGTGTGATGATCGAGAAATTCGCCGGTGCTCGCGGCCACACTCTGAGCGAATTTCTCGATCTGAATCACACTAGCAACTCTATGATCCTAGTGTCCTTTATGATTCCGAAGTTCGCTCGAGAACCCGGCATCAAGCGCAGGCGAACTTCGGAATCGGGACACTACCCTGCGACGTGCACACGCACCCGCACATCTGCGTGAGCAAGGTCAGCCCCGACCCTTGGCCGGTTCTCTGGCAAGCACCGCGACGCCCGGGAGCTCTCGCCCCTCGAGCCACTCGAGGAATGCGCCCCCGGCACTCGACACGTAGGTGAAGCGCTGGGTCACGCCCGCCGCATTGAGCGCCGCAACTGTGTCGCCGCCGCCGGCAACCGAGACGAGCCGGCCGGCCTGGGTTGCAGCGGCAGCGGCCTTGGCAAGCGCGAAGGTGCCCTCGCCGAAGGGCGCAATCTCGAACGCGCCGAGCGGACCGTTCCAGAGCAGCGTCCGGCAGCCGTCGAGCAGGGCGATGAGTTGCGCCAGCGACTTCGGCCCGACGTCGAGGATCATCGCGTCCTTCGGCACCTGGCGGACGTCGACGGTCGCGTGCGCAGCGCCCACCTTGAACTCCTTCACAGTCACCGCATCGATCGGCAGCACGATCTCGACGCCCTTAGCCTTCGCCGTCGCCAGGATCTGCCGCGCGGTATCGGCGAAGTCCGGCTCGGCGAGCGACTTGCCGACCTCGATCCCCTGCGCCCGCAGGAAGGTGTTCGCCATGCCGCCGCCGATGATCAGCTTGTCCACCTTGGCGAGCAGGTTCTCGAGAATCGGGATCTTGGTCGAGACCTTGGCGCCGCCGACCATCGCCGCGACTGGCCTTCTCGGCGCCTCGAGCACCGCGCGCAGCGCATTGATCTCCTCGATCATCGTCGGGCCGGCGTAGGCTGGCAGCAGGTGCGCAATCCCCTCCGTTGAGGCGTGCGCCCGGTGCGCGCAGGAGAACGCATCGTTGACGTAGATGTCGCCGAGCGCCGCGAGCTCTTTGGCGAAACCCGCGTCGTTCTTCTCCTCGCCTTTGTGGAAGCGCACGTTCTCGAGCATCGCGATCTCGCCGGGGACGAGCATGTCGACCGCCTTGCGGGCGACCTCACCGATACAATCCGGAACGAGCTTGACCGGTGCGCCGAGCAGGCTGCCGAGCTTCGAAGCGACCGGCGCAAGCGAGAGCTTCGGGTCGGGTCCGCCTGTCGGCCGCCCGAGATGCGAGACGAGCACGACCTTCGCGCCGCGCTTTGCAAGGTCGCGGATCGTCGGCACCACCAGCTCGATCCTGGTCGCGTCCGTAACCTGCCCGTCCTTCATCGGCAC
>JBIOVC010000408.1:0-4010 GCA_044867545.1 Hyphomicrobiaceae bacterium
TTCGCGTGCGGCGGCACTCGCCTCCTCGTAGCAGACGTTCTCGAGATCAGGACGCGACCGGTAATGGATCGCGATAGCGCCGGGCTTCTCCTCGATCAGGATGCCGGGCGCCGGCCCGAGCGCTCGCTCGAGCGCTTTCTTCACCGGCTCGACCGCGGCAGGGTCGATCCTCATGGTCTGCATCCGACCCTCGGCATCCCGGCGCATCAGTCCGTGCACGCCGGCCACGGGCAGCACGAGGGGATGGAAGATCCGGTCGATGTCCTCGATCGCCCGGCCGGAGACGATTGCCAGCGCACCATCGAGCCGGCGGCTCAATCCGCCGAGCAGCGCGATCGTCTCCGGATCGACGCGGACCTGATGCGGCTTCTCCGTGATCTCGACGAGGGTGCCGTCGAGGTCGAGGAACAGCGCGACGTGGCCGAGGTTTGAGACGCGAGGCAGTGCCAATGTCTTCAACATCCTTCCGTAGTCCCCTTCCGTGGTGGCATCTTGCATGCGGGACGACAACCGCGATTTCCGACAGCAGTTGCGTTAACCAAGGGCTCGACCGGTTGCATCAGGCTCGGGTGAGCCCAGATAGAGCCCTGTGCGCCGGACGGCACGACCCGGATGCGGCGATCACTCTCTCGGCGAGGCGCCAATGAAAGTGCTGACGGTGGGCGGTGCGATGATCGACACGATCGCGATCATCGACAGCGACCGTATCGAAAGAATGACCATGCTCAACGCCGACAGCTCATTCCTCCTGCTGGAGGAAGGGCGCAAGACCGAGGCGTCGGAGATATCCACACATTGCGGCGGCGGCGCGGTCAATGCGGCGGTGGCGATGGCCAGGCTCGGCCACGATGTCGCAGCGCTCGTCAAGCTCGGGCGCGACCAGCGCGCGGAGACCGTGCTCGCTCGGCTGATGGAGGAGGGGGTCTCCACGCGCTGGGTGGTGCGCGATCCACGCGCGCCGACAGGGGCCTCGGTGCTCGTCTCCTCGCACGACCGGAACGCGGCGATCTTCACGTTCCGCGGCGCCAATACGCTGCTCGAGCCGGCCGACCTCAGACCCGAGGCGTTCGCCGTCGATCTCGTGCACGTGGCAAGCCTCTCGAACAAGTCTGCCGACTGCTTTCCGCTGATCATCGAGCGGGCCAAGGCGCAGGGAGCACGGGTGGTGGCCAATCCCGGCGTGCGGCAGCTCTCGGCGCGCGGCGGCGCGCTGCAGCAGTGCCTCGGTGCGATCGACGTGCTGTCGATCAACCGGACCGAGGCGGGCGCGCTGGTGCCGAGCCTGGTTCCGACGGTCGGCGAGGGCGGGCCGGCGTCTCCGCTCAGCGTCGGCGAGGAGCCGCCGCCGCTGGCGGTCCGCGGGCTCGAGGGCGGCGGCTTCGAGATGAGCCTGTGGGCATTCATGGCGGGCATGGCAAAGCTCGGCGCGCCGCAGGTGCTGCTCACCGATGGGCGTCACGGTGCTTTCCTCGGGACGACCGAGGAAGTGCTCTACTGCCCGGCGCTCGAGGCGCAGGTGATCGGCACGGCGGGCGCGGGCGATGCCTTCACCGCCACATTCGCGTCCTACCTTGCGCAGGGCGCGACGCGCGAGAACGCGCTCGCCGCGGCGACGCTGAATGCGACCTCGGTGCTCGGATTCGTCGATACGCAGAGCGGGCTGCTCACCGCCGACGACCTCGAGCGGCGGCTCAAGGAGAAGCGGAAGCGGCCCCAGATCCGGCGGTGGCGGCTCGGTTGATGGCTTGGAAGCCGGCGGTCCGGAAGCCGTGCGGAGAGAGGGCGTCTGCGGTTGCCGTCCGAGACGCCCCTAGTTCCCGCCACCCCGATGTCCCCCGTCCTAGGGAGAGGTCCAATCTATCCACAGGCAATGATGGCGGCTAGGAACCAGCGGCCACAGCAGACGTTCATTCGGCAAGCGGCTGCGCACCGCCCCCCCTTCCGGCCCCAGAAAGTGCGCAGCCCAAGGGCACCTCTCCCCCGCGAGGTGCCCATTTCCTTTTGCGGCACGCCAGCACATTTCGTTTGACGCGGAACCTTGCCGAGCCCACTTTCGCGCGGGGTTGCGTAGGGGTGTGTCGTGAAGGCCCGTGAGATCATTCAGGGCGCAAGCTTCGATGCGGACAAGCTGAAGATAGTATTCGAAGCCTTCGACAGCGTATGGGACGAGGTTGCTGCCGGCGTCGGCGCTGATCCACAAGCCATCGATGCGGCTCGCGGCCGATTGGCCTCCATCATCCTGACGCTGGCTCAGCACGGACCGGCTGACCTAGCGGGACTGAAGCGCGCGGCAAAGCAGCTCTTCAGCAGCCCATAGGCTCCTCTGCGCTCGCGCGCTGGTCATCTGCACGACCATCTCCCCCTGCGTCCGCCATCGCGACCGGGATCGTCCCTCGGAACGGAACTCGCACGCACGACAATTCGACGGAAAGGCTGGAACCGCTCCGTTGGTAGTGCGTTCACTTTACGCTGCGCACCCCCCCCTTGCCCCCCACTAGCGCAGCGTCAGGGCATCTCCCGCGCCCCTCGGGAGATGCCCTATTTCTTTTGGCCGGTGAGATTGGAGGCAGACCTCTGCAGGGTCTGCCTTCCTTGCACTACGTGCATACCTCTCAGCGGGCGCAGTGCACCTTCGTTCGGCACACCGTCGAGTTGCCTTGATAGCGTGCAAGACTGGTGCTGGCTTTTGCGGCGCCCGGCCTGGATGCCAGCGGGATTGCATTGGTGAGCAAGAGGGGTCGCACGAGTGCGCAACCAGGGAAGCATCAGTGGGTCGTGAGAGTGGCTCCAGAGTGGCTCGGGACGCGCGTGGCTCTCAACGTTCGCACCGCACATTCGAAACGGTGCGATGCGAAAATCCAATGGCCGGAGGAAGCATCATGTGTTGCGTTGATGTCACTCCGCCGGGCGGCGATCTTGTCCGCGCACTTGAACCCGGCACGTTGCCGCCGCGTTGGAGATGGCGCATCTTCATCTGCCGTTCAGGTTCGCGGCGCGAAGCTCGCGGCAATCACCTCGGAGGATCTTGGGTCATGCGGATCAGGTCGTGGACGGCCGTTGCCGTCGCCGTCCTCTCGTTCAGCGCGCTGCCGGCTGCGGCGGCAGACCTCGGAGAGGATTCCCCCTACGAGGACCCGCGCTACGGCGAGAGCTACCGCCAGCCGGCGCCGCCTCCGCCGCCGCCACGCTATTCCGAGCCGCAGCCCTATCCGGATGCCTATCGGCCGCCCGTCCATCGCGGGGAAGAGCGCGAGCGCGACTATCCTCCCGCATACGGAAATGGCTACGGGCGGCCCTATGCGGACGAGCGTCATCCGCGCTTTGCGGAGCGCTGCGTGCCGCGGCCGCTGATCGCCGAGCAGCTCCGGCGGCAGGGCTGGCGGACATTCGAGGATTTCGACGACGGCGACCGGTTCGTGATCGTGCGGGCCCGCGATTGGAACGGGGCGATGTTCGATTTGCGCCTCGACCGCTGCAGCGGACGCGTGCTCGAGTCCCGCATCCTGCAGCCGCGCATCGTCCAGCCTGAGCCCCACGACTACGCCTGGCGTCCCCGGCGTGCATACCGCGCATACTAGATCCGATCACGTAGCATCACCTGGATGGGCCAAAGGCTTCCTCGTCACTTCTCCCTCCCCTTGACGGGGAGGGTGGCGTCGAGCGGAGCGAGACGCCGGGTGGGGTTAAGACCCTGGAGTATCGCTTGCGACCCTTCTCCTGCCGGTGCCCCCCACCCCTAACCCCTCCCCGCCAGGGGGAGGGGAATCGGTTGTGATTCCGTGCGATCGGCAAATGCTCTAGCAGGTCCTGGCTGGTCGTCGCGCTCGCTTGCAGACATATCGGCCGACCGTTCGTTGCTTGACCGGCGCGATCGGCACCGCCTAGCAAACGTCTTTTTGCTGGTTGGCGGCGAATTTTCGGGCGCGGGCTGGCTGGCCTATCCGCCGCTAAGCGAGCTGGAGTTTAGCCCGGGACCAGGCGTGGATTATTGGATTTGGGCCCTGCAGATT
>JBIOVC010000409.1:0-5070 GCA_044867545.1 Hyphomicrobiaceae bacterium
CTCTCCGGCAAGTTCGACGGCGGGTTCGCGCGTGGCTCGCAAACTTATGCCGGCGCCGGCACGATCCGCTACGCGTGGTAGAGCGGCCAGCGCCGTCGGTACGATGATGCGCCGAACTGGCGCGCCAAGCCACAGCACGCCATACCCGCACCGCCCCCGTCCAAACGTCACAAATCGGGGTTCCGCCGTGTCTCCTTTAGAGGGGGCATCGAAGAGGTCAGCATGGTGGATGAATTCGACGTCGTCATTCTTGGCGCCGGCTACGCCGGACTGATGTGCGCATTGCGGCTCGCCGGCCAGACGAAGCGCAGCGGCTTGCGGACTGCCCTGGTCAATCGGGAGGCGCACTTCACCGAACGGCTGCGCCTGCACGAGAAGCTTGCCGATCCGAGCTTTGTCCTGCGATCGCGCCTGCCGCCCCTACCCGTCTTCCTTGAAGGCACAGGATGCGCATTCATCGAAGGCCAAGCAATGACGATCGACAGGGTCGCGTGCGCTGTCGGCCTAACGACCGCGCGCGGTGCCCGCACGCTCAAATACACGCAGCTCATTATTGCGCTCGGGAGCCGCATCGATGAACACTCAATCCCTGGTGCCGACAAGCACGCGTTTGTGCTCGACCCCTCAGGGCCGCGCGGCCAGCCGGTGCTCAAACGTCATCTCGCCTCACTTCCGGGATCGCCCCGGATTATTGTCGGCGGGGGCGGCGCTACCGGCATCGAGGTAGCGGCTGAACTCAAGCAGATCGATGGTGCCCATGTCACAATTGTCGATGCCGGTGAATTCGCAAGCTTTGCAACCGATGCGGTCAGGAAGCTATTGGCCAGGGCCGTTCGGCGCGCCGACATCGAGATCGTCGAATGGACCAGGATCGAGTCCATCCATGCCGATAAGGTGATCACCAGTGCCGGCGAATTCGGCTGCGACCTTTGTGTGTGGTGCGGCGGGTTCAGAGGGCGGGACGTCGCGGCCGTCTCGGGTCTGGACGCCGACCGACACGGGCGCATCCGGGTCGATCCGTATCTGCGCTCGCTCTCCGATCGTTCCGTCTTCGTCGCCGGGGACGCCTGCCTACCCGTCGAGCGGCATGGCGCTCCCCCGCGTATGTCCGCCTTCTTCGCACTGACGACCGGGGCCTACATCGCCGACACCATCGCCAGGCTTCACGCCGGAAGGAAGGCGCGGCCATTCGGCTTCTGGACCTACGGCCAAGCGATCGCCGTGGGGCGAGAGGCGGTGGGATTCGCGACGATTCCCTACGACAAACAGGTGGGTCCGATCTACCGGGGGAGAACCGCGTTCTTCCTGCGGTGGTTTTTCGTGTGGTTCCTTGTCCAGCTGATCCGCATCACCCGGCGCTATCCGACCTTGCCGTTCTGGCTTGGCCGTGGCGCATACGGAAGAAACGTCAGCGGGTATGGCGCCCCTGGCATTGAACCGAAAGCTTGCATCCCCCGAACCAGCGGACAGGCCCGCCATGACTGAGGAGCCCGCCGATCTGCTGCGGCCGACGCTTCTGTCGATCGCGTATCGTATCACGGGCAGCCGCGCCGACGCAGAGGACATCGTCCAGGAGACCGCGCTCCGGTGGCTGAAGGCGGATCGCTCCGAAGTGCGCTCGCCGCGTGCGTTCCTGACGACCATCGTGACGCGCCTGAGCCTCAATCACCTGCGCGACCGGCAAGCGCGCCGCGAGGACTACCCCGGCGACTGGCTTCCCGAGCCGGTCGACGCGGGTTCCTCTCCGCCTGACGAGGGGCTGGACGCCATTTCCTTCGGGCTATTGACGTTGCTGGAGTGCCTTACGCCGTTGCAGCGGGCCGTGTTCGTCCTCAGGAGCGCGTTCGAATGCGACTACAGTGAAATCTCTGCGGTCGTTGGCCGCGATGAAGCTGCTTGCCGTAAGATATACAGCCGGGCGAGGGAAGCGGTGGATGCCGGGCGACCAAAGAGGCAGGTTCCGCCGAGCGTGCATAACACCCTGTTGGCGAGATTTCTTGCGGCCGCCGAAAGCGGCGATGTAAGCGGGCTCGCGCGCCTCCCTTGCGGAGGATGTCGTCATCCGTGGCGACGGAGGGCCCGGAGCGCCGGCGCTCAAGAAACCGCTTCGAGGAAGATTCGCGGTTGCGAAGTTCGTTGTCGCATCTCAAGCGCTGCTGCCTGCCGGCGCGGCGCTATCGATCGAATCGCTCAATGGCTGGCCGGCCGCCGCTTTCCGAGTAGGTGGCCGTGCCGTATTGGCGATCCTGATCGAGTGCTCGGACAACGATACGATCGGACGGGTTTTTGCGATAGCCAATCCTGCGAAATTGAAGCCAATCCTGCGAAATTGAACGCGCGACTGCCATCCGAAACACGGCAAGTCCATGGTCGCACGGAGACAGCACATGCTGGACCCGGGCGACCGAGGGCACCGCGAACCCCCAAGGCGCCGCACATTCCGCATGGAAGAAGATGGCCCCGGTCATGCGTACCGTTGAGAGCCTCGGAAAGGGCGTCCATTCATTGCTCCCGGTCTATCGCCAGACTCTCCGCCGTTACGGCAAAGAAAAAGATGATTTCGGCAAAGTCCCTCACCCCCAGCCCTCATATACTCTCAGCGGCCTCCCCAATATGGGATTGTCGATCGTGAGGAGATAGAGAAATGCATCGTGCGATGAAGGAGTTGCCGATCGTCGAGGACTACGGGGAGGGTTTCTGCAGCCGTCTCGTTGAATGGGGCGGGATGATCGTCTCCTATGAAACCTTCCCCAAGGGCGTCGATGCGACGCCTCTGTTCAAGGGGCTGCCGGACGACATGTGCCAGTCGCCCCATTGGGGCTATCTGATCAGGGGCCGGGTGCGCATCAAGCGCAAGGATGGCGAGTTCGTGTTGACAGCCGGAGACGTCTATTACCTCGAACCTGGACATGTTCCTGTCTTCGAGGAGGACACCGAGATTCTCGAGTTCAGCCCGAAGAGGGAGTACCAGATGACGATCGATGTCGTTACCAAGAATATGACCGCGGCGCAGACCGCGAAATCGTAGCCGGAGCGAAAGTAATGTCGATGTCCTCGCTGGCATTGGTCACGGTGCTGCATGCGCATCTGCTCGCTGCGACGTCACGTGTGCCAAGGGGCCCGGGGCCAGCCAGCGGGGAAGTGCGCGGCGGGCCCAAGCGACCCCATGCGCCTCGAGCCGTCCCTGCGCGAGGGCGCGGGCAAGGGGCAGATCGCCCCGATAAATGTAGATCATGTCTTGCAACGTCGTGACGATGTGGAGATCCACCTCGAATCCTGGCTCCTTGAAGCACAGCTCCACTCGGTCGTTCTCGTTGAGGAACCACCAGTGCTGCTTGCCATCGGGCTGGTCGGTGAAGGTCAGCTCGACGACGCAACGGCGGGCTCCAAATGCTGCAGGTTTCACGCTGATCTCGAGCCCCCACAGGAGCAGGGTGAAACTCATCTGATGTTTCGCCAACTCCCGCCGCGACCACCGCTGTCCCCAAATGCCGAGCCCTTCGACGATCGGGGCAAACTCCTTGCCGGCAGGGGTCAAATGGTAGGTCCAACTGCGCCCAGTATCCGATCGGCGCCGCTCGACGATTCCCCCTGCCTCCAGCTCTTTCAGGCGGCGCGAGAGCAAGGTCGGCGAGGCGAGCGGCGCGCCTCGTCTGAGCTGCGAGAAGCGCGTGGCGCCGGCCAGAAGGTCGCGAAGGATAACAGCCGTCCAGCGCTCGCAGAATAGCTCTGCGGCTTTGGCTATCGGGCAAAACTGACCGTAGCTGCGCATGACCCACCTGTGCGGTCTCGCTGTGAGGATAGGCAGTTTGGCAGGCGCCTCGATAGTACACTTCGTGGACTATTTTCTGTCTCGCTCCGCGGGGATGCTGCGGGCCGTCGCGACGGGTCAAAGTTGCGGAGCAGGGTTGCCGTCCCAAGACAGGAGACAAACTCAGCATGGCGCAAGCACAAGCTTTCAACCCGATCGCCTTCAAGCAGAAGATGCGCGAGGAGTGGAGCGATGCGGCTGATGGATGGCGCAGGTGGTGCCACGTCGTCGAGGGCGAGGACGGCGGCCAGCGTCACAGCGCGAAGCTCGTCGAGCTGGCGCGCGTTCGACCAGGGGCGTCGGTTCTGGATGTGGGTGGTGGCTATGGAGAGCCCAGTCTTACCGCCGCGCGTATCGTCGGGCCCAAAGGGCGCGTCGTTTGTACAGACATTTCCCCTGGGCTTCTGGCTTTCGCCCGTGAGCGCGCCAGGGAGGCCGGAGTCGATAACGTCGAGTTCATCGAGTCCGACGCCGAGCACCTCGACTTCGGGAAGGAGAGCTTCGACGCGATTGTCAGCCGGGCGGTGCTCATGTTCCTGCCCGATGTGCCCTGCACCCTGAAGCGTCTGCTCTCGTTCCTGAAGCCCGCTGGTCGCTTCGCGGCGAGCGTGTGGGGCGAGAAGGGCAAGGTCCAATTCGCGACGGCTGGCTCTGTCATCGCCGACGCGCTCGCCCTAGCGCCGCCGCCACCCGGGCAGCCCGGGGTCTTTGCGTTGGCCGATGAGCGGCGCCTAGGGACCTTGGTGCGCGAGGCCGGCTTTGAGGACGTCGACACCGGCACCGTGCCGGTGATCTTCGAGACCGATACACCTGTGCAGTTCACGGAATTCATTCGCGACGTGGCGCCGCCGTTCACTGTTCTCTTGAAGGATCAAACGCCGGATGCGCGAGCGCGCATTTGGGCCAAGGTGACGGAGGCTTACGGGCGGTTCGCGGACGCAAACGGCCGAGTTCGAACCACGAATGAGGCGATCTGGGTCGCGGGAACAAAATAAGCGCCGCGTCCGGTCAGGAGCGCCGCCCTCTTCAACGCGTACTGATCCGCAACGACGCGCCTCACGCGCTCTTTGGTCGCTTCTGAGAGCGGGCCGGGCGAGCGGTCGTCATAGCAGTGTCGGTTACCTTGCAACGCTCGCTTCCGCCGATTCGAGAAGGGCAAGCAGCCCCTCAAGTAGTTGAACCGGATTGGGTGGGCAGCCGCGAATGTGCAGATCAACTGGAATGGCCGCGGAAACCCCGCCCGTGACGGCATAGCTTTC
>JBIOVC010000410.1:0-12148 GCA_044867545.1 Hyphomicrobiaceae bacterium
GCGAAAGCGACCAGAGCTGCCGCCCAAGGAACAGTTCAAGCGGTTCGTCGAGACCGCGCGCGAGCACGGGGTCGATGAGACTGGCAAGGAATTCGAGCGAGCGTTCAAGAAAGTCGTTCCCCGGAAGGGGAAGACTCGGAAAGCTGGGTAGCAAGATGCTGCATCAGCGATTTCGTGGCGCTGAAGATATCGCGCGCGTTTTCTAGGCTGAACGACATATCGACGTGCATGGCTCTGGTGCGCCATGCGCGATTGACGGCATGCATTTGCGCCGAGACGCCCTCCAAGAACGGGACATCAGCTTTGAGCGTTCTCTGTCTCGGATCTAACTTCAGTTCCTTATCTAACTTGCGTATGACTGTGTTCCAGCTTGGGTTGGGTTCTGTGATGCCAAGTGGGCCGCGAAGGGACCGCAGCGCCACCTCAACAATCCTCATGAGATGAAAAATTGCTGCGGTCGTTCGTCCGAGAGCCAAGCATTTGCCAGCCTCATCAATCTCAGGAATCGTTGATGGGAAAGCAGTCGTCGCTTTCGTGCCGAACATTTGCAGAGCGTCTGCGTAGAACCTTTGTTCGTCTGGGTGCAGAGCGAAGAGTTTGACGGCCCCAAGCTCAACATGCAGACCCGCACCCAGGCTCTTGATGTGCTCTTCTACTTTCACCCAAGTAATCTTCCCACGCCTGATCCCAGATGCGATTTCCTCAACTGTTGCGGCTGTGACGCGCGCCCCCAAGGCCTCACAGGTCGAATGGAAGTCAGAGAGTATCGAAATAACTAGGGACCTCTCATTGCCAATTTTCAAAGGCTTCTTTCGATCTGCCGGGCTCTTTTGCTCCGCGCGAATGATGAGCCCAGATAGAGCAGAGGCTGCATCAATAAATGTGGAAGCGTATACGTCCAACATGTCCCACAGGCTCACGAGCCCGTAGGAATGCCAATCCGGCTGCGACGGGCGTAGCGCTAGCTCTTGCATAGGTTAGCTCCTGACAGTCGGGTTTGACAAGTATAATATCCCCCGACAGTGTCAAGGACGATCGCCACGAGATTGCGCCAACCTCGATCGCCTAAGTCTCCATTGTGGCCGGGATGTCGGACAAGCTGGGCGAACCCATTTGTAGGATGTCGGACGCGAAATGACTGATAGTCCCATGGAATCCGCTTCGGCCTTCGGCCGCTGGCTCTACCCCAGAGCAGAGGGCCTCTACTGCGAGGCAGGCGGATTCTTCGTCGACCCGATCCGTGCAGTGGATCGGGCGGTGATCACCCACGGGCACTCCGATCACGCACGTCCCGGCCACGGCCAGGTGCTGGCAACGGCGGAGACGATCGCGATCATGCAGGCGCGTCTCGGCCAGGAATGTGCCGGCTCGTTCGCGGCGCAGCCCTACGGCGTGCCCCTGAGGTCGCAAGAGGTGCGTGTCACGCTGCATCCGGCCGGGCACATCCTCGGCAGCGCACAGGTAGCGATCGAGCACAGGGGCGCGCGCGTCGTGGTATCGGGCGACTATAAGCGCAGCCCGGATCCGACGGCATTGCCGTTCGAGCTGGTGCGCTGTCAGCTCTACGTCACCGAGGCGACGTTCGGCCTGCCGGTGTTCCGTCACGAGCCGGACGCGCGCGAGATCGGACGATTGCTCGCCTCACAGCAGGCCTTTCCCGAGCGTGCTCATCTGGTCGGCGTCTATGGCCTCGGCAAGTGCCAGCGGGTGATCGCGTTGCTGCGCCGGGCCGGCTACGACCGGACGATCTATCTGCACGGCGCGCTGCAGCGTATGTGCGAGCTTTATGCAGGGCTCGGTATCGACCTCGGCAGCCTGCAGAGCGTCGGCGACGCCGATCGCCGAGCGCTCGCGGGCGAGATCGTGCTCGCGCCGCCCGGCGAGCTCACCGGGCGATGGTCGCGCCGTCTCGGCGATGCGGTCACGGCATTCGCTTCGGGGTGGATGCGCGTCAGAGGCCGTGCACGCCAGTACGGCGTCGAGCTGCCGCTCGTCATCTCAGACCACGCCGACTGGCCGGAGCTGATCCAAACCATCGGCGAGACGGGCGCCGAAGAAATCTGGGTGACGCACGGCCGCGAGGAGGCGCTCGTGCGGCAGATCGAGCTGATGGGCCTCAAGGGCCGGGCGCTCGCCCTGCTTGGCCGCGAGGAAGAAGCCGAATGAAGGCGTTTGCGGAGCTGCTCGACCATCTGGCGTACACGCCCGGCCGCAATGAGAAGCTCAGGCTGCTCGCACGCTACTTCGCCCGTACGCCCGATCCGGACAGGGGCTGGGCGCTGGCCGCCCTCACCGATGGGCTGCCGTTCTCGTTCCCGATCCGGCGGACGATCCTCGAACTGATCGAGCCGAGGCTCGATGCCGAGCTCTTCCGCCTGTCGCGCGACTACGTGGGCGATACGGCGGAGACCGTCGCTCTCGTCTGGCCGGAGCCGGTCGGAACGCGCGCGGCGCCGCCGGCGCTCGGCGAGGTGGTGGCTGCGCTCGAGCTTGCCGGGCGGGAGGAGCTTTCGCGGCTGCTCGAGGGTTGGCTCGATCGGCTGGACCCGACTGGGCGCTGGGCGTTGCTCAAGCTGATGACGGGTGCGCTCAGGGTCGGCGTGTCGGCGCGCCTCGCGAAGACGGCGCTTGCCGAGCTCGGGCAGCGGCAGGTGGGTGACATCGAGGAGGTCTGGCACGGGCTCAGTCCGCCGTACGGGGAGCTCTTCGCCTGGCTATCAGGGAGCGGCTCGAAGCCGGACGTCGCCAGGGCTCCGGTCTTCCGGCCGCTGATGCTCTCGCACGCGCTCGAGGCGGAGGATCTCTCCGGGCTCGAGATCGCCGAGTACGCGGTCGAGTGGAAATGGGATGGAATCCGGGTGCAGGTGGCGAGCACCGGCGGCGTGACGCGGTTCTACTCGCGCTCGGGGGACGAGATTTCGCGGGCCTTTCCCGAGCTCGTGGCGGAGTGGCGAGCGGACGGCGTGTTCGATGGAGAGCTGGTGATCATGCACGACGGCGCGATTGCGCCGTTCTCGGAGCTGCAGCGACGGCTCAACCGCAAGGCCGTGTCTCGGCGGATGATGCTCGATCACCCGGCGCACATCCGTCTCTACGACGCGCTGCGGATCGGCGGGGAAGACCTGCGCGAGCTGCCGTATCAAGCGCGTCGAGCTCGTCTCGAGGCGTGGCATGCGGCGGCTGCGCCGCCCCGAACCGATCTCTCGCCGCTGGTCGAGGTTACCGACAAGAACGAGCTCATCCGGATCTGGAACGGGACAAGAGGCATCGGCATCGAGGGCCTTATGCTCAAGCGCCGGCAAAGCCCCTATCTCGCCGGGCGCCCGAAGGGCCACTGGTACAAGTGGAAGCGTGCCTCGCTGACCCTCGACTGCGTGCTCATGTATGCGCAGCGCGGCTCCGGACGGCGCTCTTCCTACTATTCGGACTACACGTTCGGGGTCTGGACGGCGCGGGACGGCCAGGACGAACTGGTGCCGGTCGGCAAGGCCTATTCCGGCTATACGGATCAGGAGCTTCTGCAGCTCGACCGCTGGATCCGCAACCATACGAGCGAACGCTTCGGACCGGTGCGCCAAGTCGAGCCCGCGCTGGTGCTTGAGGTCGAGTTCGATGCGGTCCAGCGCTCGAGCCGGCACAAATCCGGGGTTGCGATGCGTTTTCCGCGGATCCACCGCATCCGCTGGGACAAACCGGCGGTCGAGGCGGATCGCCTCGAGACGCTGATAAGGCTCATCGAGCCTAGCGGTTCCGCAAATGCCGTAGGGCCGAAGTCCTGATCGGCGGGCCCGGATATCTGCAGTCTTTCCCGCGGCTCGACGACTCGGGGCGCGAGAATTTATTTGCGGCAAGTCAATGCGTAATCGCTGCAAATTCTGTGGATAAGAATGTAGACTGCCCATGACGGGTGGTCACGAGTGATAGGGTACCTCGTGCAAGGAGTATCGGTCATGCAAAGCTGGTACGACACGAAGTCCTTCCAAACCTCGTCACAGGGCCTGTTCGATGGCATCGACAAGGCTGCGCAGGGATGGGAGATCTGGTTCAAGGCAATCGCGCGCTGCCAACTCGAAACGATGAGTCTGGTCAGCCGTAGAGTTCAGGCCTACGTCGAACTGCCGGCTCGCATGGGAGCATGCAGGGCGCCGCACGAGTTCGTCGGAGAGCAGCTGAACTTCTGGCAGACGGCTGCCAAGCAGTACGCTGAGACCTGCGGGCGGATTGCGGACGATTTTCGTCCGCTGACTCCTATGCCGTGGAACTTCTGGAATGCGCTGAAGCCGGCTGGCGCCGAAGGCAAGGAAGCAGTCGAAAAGCAAGAGCGGGATTACATGGCGGTCCGCGAGCCGGACGAGGCTCCGCGCGAAAGCTCTCGTCGCGCCGCGTAGGGGTGGAGCGTGCTCCGGGTCAGCCCGCGACCCTGCGAAGGCGACTGAGCAACGAGCCGGTACGAGCCCGCCGGAGGGCGGCGAGCCGGCCGTCGCGTTGCGAGCCCGTCTCCGACACGCCGAGCACCAGTGACTCGAACCGACGGCGATGGTTGTCGGAGAGCGACTCGAGATAAGGGCGCCAGAGTTCGGCAAGCCTAGGCCCGCGAGCGGTGGCACCTGCGAGTGCAAGGTCCGGTGCGGCAGGGCGGATGGGCTGGCTGCCGAGCCATGCATAGGCTGCGCGCCACACTTCCAGCGGCGCGCGGCGATTGCGGGCGGACTTGAGCTGGGTGATCATCGGCATGCCGAACTCGTGCTCGTGCGCAGCGATCTCGAGGTCGGCAACGATCCGGCCGTGCTTGCGCACGCTGAAGACGCGCACCGTCCCGTCCTCGAGCCGGCTTGCGTATTGGTCGAGGCAGTTGTCCATCGCCTCAGCCTCGGCGATGAAGTCTTGCGCCGTGCGGAGCGCAACGAAATCGTAGCCGCGGGCCGAGCCTTCCATCAGCCACGTATCGTGAATGCCTTCGCCGAGGCAGAGGACGAGCTCGATTCTCTGGCGCCACGCAGCGACCTCCTCGCTTGCTCTGCGAACGCTGAGGGTTGCCTCCCAGGGCCTGCGGAGCAGCCGATAGCCGGGGGTCTCGTCGTGCCGTGCGTGCCAGCCCCAGGCGGTCATCTCGACGAAGCCGCGATCGGACGGGAGCGGCCTCGCTCCGCGAAGCTGGCGGCCCACCCACAGGGCGAACTCGGCGTGCCCCGCTTGGTAGGCATAGAGCACGCGCTCGAGCCAGGGGCCGGCCGCGGCCGGCTGGCTCGGGATCAATGGGACGACCCGTGTCGAGAACTCCGGTGCCGACGGCACCGGACCGAGCGGCCGGGTGAAAGCCTGCGGCGGCAGACGGCGCAGCCACCACGGAAGCCCAAGTGCGTCGGCTGCCTGGCGGAGCGGATCGCCGGCTGCGACATGGGCGAAGGCTGCTTCGCGCGCTGCCGGAGTGCCGTAGCCCGTTGCAAGCGCGAACAAGAGCGCGGGGAAGCTGTCAGCCAAGTCCTCGACGTGCTGGCAGAAGCTCGCCAGCTCCTGCACGAACCGGCGGTAGTCCGGCGCGAATGCCTCGAGACGGCGGGTGCGACGCCGGACAGGGTCCTCGATGCCGGCATCGACGCCGGCTTGCGCTCTTTCAACGGAAGGAGGGTTCGGCCGCATCGGAGAATTCCCGCTCACCACGCAAGCCTATCGCCCCAAAGTGGCGAAAGCCGGGAGGCGGATGGGCAAAGCAAAGGAGGGGGCTGCTGCGGCGCTACTTGAGCGTGGCGTAACCCTCAGCAAATCCTGAAAGAGTGATCGGCAACCCGATGCCTTCCTCCACCGTGCGGTAGACGATGAACAGGGCTGTCTTTCCCTTCTTGAACTGCTCGAGCAAGGCGTCCTCGATGACGAAGTCGGCGAAGCATCCGCCGGTGCCGGGTGGACAGCGCTGGAAGGGGACGACGGCGACGTCCTTCTCGTCGATCATCAGCCGCACGCCTTTGGGAAGCAGCACGCTCTGCGGCACGACAACTCTCAGGACCCGGCTGCCGGTGCTGTACTTCTGAAACAGCACGCTCAGGTTCTTGTCGCTGTTCTTCTCATCGACGACGATCTGGGTCAGGCCGCACATCTCACCTTTGGCGCCAGCGGGTGTGCGGCATTCCAGCGCCCAGCCGCCGAACTGACCTTTGACCGCCCGATCCGGAGCCGTAGCCGTCTGACCCGACGCCGGCGCGCCGGCCGCAAGGCAGATCCCAGCCGCGGCCAAGCCGACCGCTGCGAGCCATGTCAATCGATTCGCTGCCGCAGCGACCACTTCGCCGCCTCCCCCGCCTCGACCGGCACTACGCGATATCACGGAGCTTCCGCATTGCGCGCAAGCGTGATCCGCTGTCGTGGAGAATTCGGGCTGAATTGGGACCCGCACGCCGCGGCCGACGCGGTGTCATCGGCGCGCACGCGCGTCGCAGCAAACCCCACCGCGCGTGGAAATGCCGCAGAACGCCCGCTTGAGCCGATGGAAGCCGTTGTGCTCTCTGACTGCACGCGTTCTTAAGGGATCGGTTGGGCAAGGTGGGCTGCCGTTTGGCGCGGGCCGAGGCGGGCCTGCGCCGGCGTGCCGCTGGCGGCGGAGGGCATGGTGGGCGAAGGCATGTTTGAGCGAATCCGTGAGTGCACACCCAGGACGCTGGGTGCGCTTGCGGCTGTGGTTGGCGGAGTTATCTCGGCGCCGGTCGCGGCGCTGGCTCAGATGGGGCAGCCCGGGCCGTGGCAGCACACGCTGCAGGACGCCGTCACGCCGGTCGCCCACGATATCCATGCCTTCCACGATCTCGTGAATGTCATCATCATTGCGGTGGCGGCGTTCGTACTGATCCTGCTCGCGATCGTGGTGTGGAAGTTCAACGAGCGGTCGAACCCGACGCCGTCGCGCGTCACTCACAACACGTTGCTCGAGGTGGTTTGGACGGTGGTGCCGGTGATCATCCTGGTGGTGATCGCGATCCCGTCGTTCCGGCTACTGTATTTCCAGTATTCCTATCCAAAGCCCGACTTGACCATCAAGGCGGTCGGCAACGCCTGGTTCTGGGAGCATGAGTATCCCGACCAAGGCGGGTTCCGAGTAACCTCGAACATGCTCCGCGACGAGGACGTGTTGAAGGCCGAGCTCGGCGATGCCGAGTATGCGAAGCGCTACCAGGGACTCGAAGGTCTGGAGCTGATCAAGCGGCAGTACGCCGATGCGGCGCCGTTCTGGGCCAAGCAGGGACGGGTGCGGCAGCTTTCCGTCGACAACGAGATCGCGGTACCGGTGAACAAGGTGGTGCATGTGCTGGTGACGGCGAACGACGTCATCCATAACTGGACCATTCCTTCGTTCGGCTCGAAGGTCGATGCGGTTCCCGGCCGGTTGACGGCAACCTGGTTCAAGGCCGAGCGGACCGGCATGTTCTACGGCCAATGCTCGGAGCTCTGCGGAAAGGACCACGCGAGCATGCCGATCGCGGTGCGCGTGGTCGGCGAGCAGGCCTTCAAGACCTGGTCGGAAGCGCTGAAGGCCGCCGCAGCCGAGCGCGACAGCAACAAGCGCCGGGAGCTGTTGAACAAGGCGAAGGACGCCATGAAGCAGGCGGCGATCGAGGAAGAGCGTGCGGCGGCCAAGCTCAAGGTGGCCGGCAAAGTGCAGTAAGCGCCGGAAGACCCGAAGCCTTCCGGTACCCAGGACGACGAGAGGTCACGTCAAGATGGATAGCACGGCTCACGCGGCGCACGATCACGGTCCATCGCCCTACAGCGTCACACGCTGGCTCTACTCGACGAACCACAAGGACATCGGCACGATGTACCTGTTGTTCGCGATCATAGGCGGGCTGATCGGCGGGATGCTGTCGATCGGCATGCGACTCGAGCTGCAGGAGCCCGGCCTGCAGTTCTTCGCCAACCCGCATATGTTCAACGTATTCGTTACGGGTCACGGTCTCATCATGGTGTTCTTCATGGTGATGCCAGCGATGATCGGCGGGTTCGGCAACTGGTTCGTGCCGCTGATGATCGGCGCTCCGGACATGGCGTTCCCGCGCATGAACAACATCTCGTTCTGGCTGCTGCCGGTGTCGTTCACGCTGCTGCTCTTGTCGATGTTCGTCGAGGGGCCGCCAGGATCGCTCGGCGTGGGCGCCGGTTGGACCGTCTATGCGCCGCTGTCCACCAGCGGGCACCCCGGTCCGGCGATGGATTTCGCCATCCTGTCTCTGCACCTTGCCGGTGCGTCCTCGATCCTCGGCGCGATCAACTTCATCACCACCATCTTCAACATGCGCGCCCCGGGCATGACGCTGCACAAGATGCCGCTGTTCGTGTGGTCGGTGCTGGTGACGGCCTTCCTGCTGCTGCTGTCGCTGCCCGTGCTGGCGGGCGCCATCACGATGCTGCTGACCGATCGCAACTTCGGCACCGCGTTCTTCGATGCCAAGGCCGGCGGCGATCCGCTGCTCTACCAGCACCTGTTCTGGTTCTTCGGCCATCCCGAGGTCTACATCCTGATCCTCCCCGGCTTCGGCATGATCAGCCAGGTGGTCTCCACGTTCTCAAAGAAGCCGGTGTTCGGCTACCTCGGCATGGCCTACGCGATGGTGTCGATCGGCCTGATCGGCTTCATCGTGTGGGCGCACCATATGTTCACCTCGGGCATCGGCGTCGACACGCAGGCTTATTTCGTGTTCGCCACGATGGTGATCGCGGTGCCGACCGGCATCAAGATCTTCTCCTGGATCGCCACCATGTGGGGCGGTTCGATCAGCTTCCGCACGCCGATGCTGTGGGCGCTGGGCTTCATCTTCCTGTTCACGGTCGGCGGCGTCACCGGCGTCGTGCTTGCGAATGCGGGCGTCGACCGGGCGCTGCACGACACCTACTACGTGGTCGCTCACTTCCACTACGTGCTGTCGCTCGGCGCCGTGTTCGCAATCTTTGCGGGCTGGTACTACTGGTTCCCGAAGATGACCGGGTACGAGTACTCGGAGTTCCTCGGTAAGCTGCACTTCTGGCTGACGTTCATCGGCGCCAACATCCTGTTCTTCCCGCAGCACTTCCTCGGTCTCGCCGGGATGCCCCGCCGGTACGCCGACTATCCGGAGGCGTTCGCGGGATACAACTGGTGGTCGTCGGTTGGCTCCTATATGACGGCGACCGCCACGCTGATTTTCGTGTTCTCCATGATACTGGCCTTCGCCAGGGCGAAGCGGACCGTCAGCAATCCGTGGGGCGAGGGGGCGACAACGCTCGAGTGGACGCTGCCTTCGCCGCCTGCGTTCCACTCCTATGAGAAGCTGCCACGCATCACGGCTACCGAACATCACTGATGCAGGGTGCAATGGCAGACGCGAGCGTAGAGACGAAGGCCGCATCGTTCGCCGCTGAGGCGGACGCCAGCGTCTCGGACTTCATTGCCCTGCTCAAGCCGCGCGTGATGTCGCTCGCCGTGTTCACGGCGCTCACCGGCCTCGTCGCGGCACCCGGCCACATTCATCCCGTGCTGGCTGTGATCGCGATCCTTTGCATCGCTGCGGGGGCGGGCGCCTGCGGGTCGCTCAACATGTGGTACGACGCGGACATCGACGCCAAGATGGCGCGGACCGCGGGGCGGCCGATCCCGCGTGGGCGGATCACCGGCGAGGAGGCACTGGCCTTCGGCATCGTGCTGGCGATCATCTCGGTGATGACGCTCGGCCTCGTCGTCAACTGGACGGCGGGGGCACTGCTGGCGCTGACGATCGCCTTCTACGTGCTCGTCTATACGATGTGGCTGAAGCGGCGGACGCCGCAGAATATCGTGATCGGCGGCGCTGCCGGGGCGCTGCCGCCGATGATCGGCTGGGCAAGCGTCACCGGCTCGATCAGCGCCGATAGCGCGCTGCTGTTTCTCATCATCTTCCTGTGGACGCCGCCACACTTCTGGGCACTGGCGCTCTACCGCTGCCGCGACTACCAGCGCGCGCGGGTTCCGATGCTGCCGGTGACGGCAGGCCCCGAGGCAACGCGTCGGCAGATCCTGCTCTACTCACTCCTGCTTGTGCCGATCGGTGTGGCGCCTGTCCTCACCGGGCTCGGGGGCGCTGCCTATCTTGCCGTATCGGTCGTGGTCGGGATTGCATTCCTGGCGTTTGCTACCGACGTATTCATCAGGCGCGAAGGCTTGCCGGCGAACCGCGCGGCGCAGCGGCTGTTCAGCTTTTCGATCGTCTATCTGTTCCTGCTGTTCGCGGTGCTGCTTGCCGAGCATGCCGGAAGGCTCTGGCTCCCATGACACGTACGAGGCGTGAGCGGTGGACAACGCTGAAGACAATGGCCAACGGGAGCGGCGACGGCGGGCGCGGTCGATCGCAATCGCGCTGGTGCTGGCCGGGCTGGTCATCCTGTTCTATGTCGCGACCATTGTGCGACTCGGCGGCAATGTTCTCAACCGGGCGCTTTGAACGATGAACCGGGAGCTGCACGAGTCCGCCATGGCGCATGAGACGCAGAGCGATGTCGGGCGGCGGCGCAACCTCCGGGTTGCGGCGATCTCCTCGCTCGTCGCCGTCGGCATGCTCGGCATGGCCTACGCTGCGGTGCCGCTCTATCGTATGTTCTGCGAGGCGACCGGATACGGGGGCACGACGCAGCGCGTCGCGGTGCCGTCGGACACCGTCCTCGACCGCGTCATGCGGGTCAGGTTCGACGCGAATGTCGCAAGCGGTCTTGCCTGGTCATTCGAGCCGGTCCAGCGCACGGTCGACGTCAGGATCGGCGAGAATACTCTGGTGTTCTATCGCGCGATGAACCGCTCGGGGCAGCCGGTCGCGGGCTCGGCAACGTTCAACGTCACGCCCGAGGTGGCCGGTCTCTACTTCAACAAGCTCGAGTGCTTCTGCTTCAAGGAGCAGCTGCTTGCCGCGGGCGAGACAGTCGAGATGCCGGTGAGCTTCTACGTCGACCCGGCGATCGTCAAGGACAAGGACGCGGGTCGCCTGAGCGGGATCACGCTCTCATACACATTCTATCCGGTGGAGCGGCCGAAGTCGGCAGCGGCGCAGCCAGTCGGTGCCGCGGCACCTGGCAAGGGAAGCTAACTCAGGACGGGCCGCTGCTGCGATTCGGCGGTGTGGCCCGGCAACGGACAGGGACGAGGGGACGGAGCTCGAACATGGCAGATAGCCACGCAAAGCACCACGACTACCATCTGGTGGAGCCGAGCCCCTGGCCGGTGTTGGCCTCGGTCGGCGCGCTAATGATGGCGCTCGGCGCGATCGGCTGGATGCGGACTTTGCCGAGCGATCCGGCAAGCGGGCTCGTCCTGTTCGGGCTCCTGATCAGGGGACCCACCCTGTTCGTGATCGGCGCCGCGACGGTCGTGGCGGTGGCGTTCTTGTGGTGGCGCGACGTGATCCGCGAAGCGCACAAGGGCGATCACACTCCGGTCGTCCAGCTCCACCTGCGCTACGGCATGATCCTGTTCATCGCGTCGGAGGTGATGTTCTTCGTCGCGTGGTTCTGGGCCTACTTCGACGTCGCGCTGTTCCCCGGTAACGTCCATCAACTGCCGATCACACTGCCCGACGGCTCGACCGTGCCGTCGGAGACCTCGGTGGTCGGGATGGTGGATCGCGACGCCCTGACCGGCGGGCACTGGCCGCCGAAGCCGGCGCCCGGCTTTGCAGGTACCTTCGATCCATGGGGCCTGCCGCTCGTCAATACGCTGATCCTGCTCTTGTCGGGAACGACGGTGACGTGGGCGCATCACGCGCTGTTGCAGAATGACCGCAAGGGGCTGGTGTGGGGCCTGGTGGTGACTGTGATTCTTGGCGTCATGTTCACGGTCTGC
This sequence comes from Hyphomicrobiaceae bacterium, assembly GCA_044867545.1. Taxonomy (GTDB): domain Bacteria; phylum Pseudomonadota; class Alphaproteobacteria; order Rhizobiales; family Hyphomicrobiaceae; genus DATLZB01. The sequence continues at coordinate 11,828 of JBIOVC010000410.1, forward strand.
CAGGCGTACGAGTACGGTCACGCTACATTCAGCTTCGCAGGCCATGTCTACGGCTCCACGTTCTTCATGGCGACGGGCTTTCACGGCGCCCACGTCATCATCGGGACCATCTTCCTCACCGTCTGCCTGCTCCGGGCGCTGGCCGGTCATTTCACCCCGAAGCAGCACTTCGGGTTCGAGGCGGCGGCCTGGTACTGGCACTTCGTCGACGTGGTCTGGCTGTTCCTGTTCTCGTGCATCTACGTGTGGGGCGCCGGGATACCGGCGGCGCACTGAGACGAGACGAAAGTCGATCAGATCTCGCGTCGAGTGTCCGATGGG
>JBIOVC010000411.1:0-4489 GCA_044867545.1 Hyphomicrobiaceae bacterium
GATCATCTTGAGGACGTCTTCCGCCGTCGAGCAATTGTGAGCCATGACTTCCTCCCGCGTCGAGTTGCGGTTGCCTGGATGAACATATTGAGCACTGGCCGCTTCCGGAGAAGCGGCCCAGCGCGAATGCTGGTTTAGTCTCCACCATGGCCTCGGCGGCAACGCCGCCGCCGCGTCACTCGGACGCTGGCCCGCGCGAAATCCGTCGCCGCTACTTCAGCTTTCGTGCGGCCCGCGCATTAGCTTCAGGGCCGCTTCGATGTGCCGCCAAGTTTCGGCTTGCTCGCTCTGGCCCTGCTTTTCGAGGGCGCAAGCCTTCTGAGCGGCTTCGGCAACGGCCTTGTCGCCGTGCGCTTCCAACAATTGCCGGGCGTAGTCCTGGATTTCGATTTCCTGCATTCTCATGGCGTCATGCTCCTCTTCAGGGCGACTGAGCACAGCAGTCGCACACGAGCGGTCGGCGTCGACACCTTTCAAGACCTGCAGGGCGCATCCTAGCACGTCGAAGGAACAGGAGTCCGCTCGAGTCGAGAGGACAAACCGCAGCACGTCACCTTTGTTCCGCCACGACGAAAGACCACCACGGCGCCGGGCTCGCGCCCAGCATGCTGTTCCAATACCACGCCGAAACGTCCGGCCAGCTCGCGCCGTGCTCGTCGCGGATCAGCTCGCAGACCTTCAGGGTGTCGGCGCCGTGGCTGGCGCGGAAGCATCCCATCGCGGTCCCGGCGGCATCCTGGCCGACCGGCATTGGCGTCACGCTGTAGCCGCTGCCGCGAAAGCAGTCGGCTGCGGGGTGCAGGCGGCGCGTCGGTGCGCCGACCCACCGGATGATGATCTCGCGCCTGCCGTCCGAGAAGCGGCCGACCCGGCCGGGGAAGTCGTGCACGAATGCGAGCTCGCGTTGCGTGAGCGGCATTTCCGTCAGCGCGCGGCCCTCATGGTGCGTGGGCCAGCCGGGAAAATTCCCATCGGCGGCGGGTGCCGCGCCCACGGGCCGCGCGACGAGCGGCGGGAGCGCCGCCGCGGCCGCAGAAATGAGAACGGCCGCGACCGCAATTGAGCTCATGTGCTCCATGTAAGCGTCTCCCGATCGCGTAGCCGGCCCAGCAGCCAGAGCGTGACGGCGGCCGACAGCATGAACGCCGCGACGCCTGTCCCGTCGTGCCACCATCCGGGGGCCTGGGGGACGAATCCGCTCTCGACATAGAACAAGCTCGATGCTCGCAGCACATTGCAGGCGATGGCGAGCGCGACGGAGAGTACGACCGCGATCATGACCTTCAGCGCGCCGAGTCGGAGCAGCACGCATCCCATCAGCGTCAGCAACAGGCCCGCCCACAGCATGTTCACGCCGCTGCAGGGCGCGTCGAACTGGACCATCTCGTCGCGCCAGACGAGAAAGGTGCCTTGCCGCGCCACCATGAGGCCGTGCGCCTGCAGCAAGCCGACCGTCAGCGCGGCCGACGCCACCCGCATCGGATAGCCGAGCATGAACTGCAGCGACGGCAGCACCGGCAGCGCGAGCGCCACCAAGCCCCAGAAGGCGATCGGCGGCCGCTCTCTGAACGCGGCGAGGTGGAAGCAGTAGAGGGTCGCCGAGATCGCCATGGCGGCGCGGACGATCGGCGGCAAGAGGGCATAGCTCGCGGCGTAGGCTGCGAGCAGGAGCGCGATCGGCACGAGCGGCAACGGGCGCGGCGATGCGGATCGCGACAGGCGTGCCACACCGACCATGCCGAGGAACGCCACCGTCAAGGCGAGCGCGGCCGCCTCCTCCGGCGCGGCCAACACGCGGGCGAGATACCAGCGCCAAGCGTCCCAGGTTGCCGCCGCCACCAGCGTCGCGAGCAGAAGTGGATACATTACGCCGCCGCCGCAGATGGCTGCCGATTACGCCAAGCCCACCAGGACAATGCCGCGCACGCGATCAGCAGCAACGCCCATTCGTGCGGCTCGGGAACGGTCGGTACCGTCGCCTGACTCACGGGCGTGAGGCGGTTCTCGTCGTATTGCTGCTTGGTTTCGAGCACCACGGCGCCGCTGACCGGCGTCACCAGCCGATATTCGGTCGCGAGCGCCACCGCCGCGGCGCGATTGCCGGCCGGGTCGGCCCGCATCAGCTCGAGCACGCGGTCGCTCGCCCACAGCCGCGCAATGTGATCGGAGCCTTTGGCCACGGCATCGGCCGCCTGAGCTTGCTGCCGGCGAAGCGTCAGCGCCGGAGCCTGGCCCAAGGTGCGCGTGAAGTATCCGGCCAGATCGGCTTCCGGTGCTCCGGTTCGCGGCAGCGAACGGGCGGTCCAGGCCCAGGGCGCGTCGGGCAGCAATTCGTTCGGGCCCGGCTCGACGCTGTAGAGCACGATATGGGGCAGCCGCGCGAGCCGCGCGGCAGCCTGTTCGAGGCGAGCGGTGCTGTCGCGGAAGCTGACGGGTTGCGGGCCATGAACCCAGAGCAGCGTCGCCTGCGGCTCCGCCTCGAGCATCTGCAGCGCCTCGGCCAGCGCGGGGGCGTTGTCCTGTCCGCCGACGAAGGCGGTGGAGCGCAGCAGGCGCGCGACGTTCCGCTTCTGCAATTCGGACCAGGGCGCGAGGTCGACCCGCTGCACCGGCTCCGCGGCGATGATCGCACCGACCTTGACGTGGGGCGGAATGGCATCGAGCGCCTCGATCAGTTTTGCGCTCGTATCCGCGAGCCGCGCTGAGCCGTCGATCACCAGCATCAAGGTATCCGCCGCCGGCGTGCCGCGCGCGCCCGCCTGCGCCACGAGCTCGCCCTCGCCGAGGCGTGCCGCGCGTCGTCCGGTATCGGGGTTACGATCGACGGTGATCACCTGCCGCAGCCGAGACAGGTCGCGGTCGCTGACGGACCCGGCGACGCGGAACAGCCGGTCGTCGACGCGGCTTGCCGTTGCACCCGGCATCGACGCCGCCAGCGGCTGCTTGCTCTCGATCCACACGCTGTGGCTCGTGTCGGCGGCGAACGAGAAGTTGCGATCGACCAGCGCCGGCAACGTCAGGCGCGCCTTGGACGCATCGACGAACTCCATCGGCGCGGTGATGCCGAGCTTGAATTTGATCGTGCCGCCATTGCGGGGAACCGGGAAAGCCTGCGCCAATACGCGATCGGCGCCTTTGGTGGTGACCAGCAGAGGATCGCGCCGTTGTTGCACGGCGACCCGCTGATAGGCGGCGCGAACCTCGCCACGCCCGCCGTAGGCCGCTTCGCGCTCCTCGCCGTTGATCCACAGTGTCGCGCGCGAGACCACGCCGCCCGGCGGCAGCGCCAGCTGCAGCCGCGCCTCGCGATCGGTCGGCTCGGAGTTGCGGAACTCGACGGTCCATTCGAGATAGGCGACGGCATCGTCGCCGCTGATCGACCCGTCGATGCGCGAGGAGACCATGTGCAGCCCCTTCAGCCGTCCGCCGACCTGCGTGCCGCCGTGATCGTTGTCGAACTGGAAGTCGGCGAAGCGGGACCAATTGCCTTTCTCGAACGGCGCAGGCCTGGCGTTGAACGGCTCGCCGTGTACGCGATAATAGATTTCGCGCGCCTCGGCGGGCGATGAAGCGATCTGCCGTTGGCGCTGGTCGAGCCAAATGCTGTTGCCGCCGAGCACGACGAATGCGCTGAGAAGGCCGGTCGGGCGTGCGGTCGCGCCGTAGCACAGGCGCAGCAGCACGTCATCGTCGCCGAGCGTTCGCAGCAGCGTCAGCCCGCGCTCCCGCTCCGACGGAACACTGCTCGCCGCCCATTGGATGCCGAGCCGCGTTGCGGCCGGCGGGATGTCGAGCGCGAGCAGCAGCGCGAAACCGGCGACGATGCCGCCGAGGAGAGGACGGCGGGACGACGTAGGCTTGTCCCGATCGTGCAGCGCCGCGCGCAGCCGCAGCGCGCACACGAACGAGGCCAGCGGCGCCAACGGCAGCAGGCCGACCGCGACGATGATGGCGAGAAGCGCTATCGGCAAGAGAGGGAGGAACAGGAGCGCATAGAGGCCCGCAAGCGCGATCGTGGCGCCGTTCACGAATGCCACCCAGGTGGTGCCGCGCGGCTTGCCGTTCTGCAGATAGCCCCAGACCAGGAGGTTGCCCGCGGGGACGAGGCTGGCCGCCAGCACGTGCCCGTAGGTCGGCATGGGATCGAAAAATGCCTCGGCGCACATGCGCGTGGCGAGCTCGATCGCGATGACGACCGCCGGATAGAGCACGCCGAAAAAGAGGACCATGTCGCCGGGCGGGCGCGGCGTTTGCTCCGGGACAAGCTCGAACCTCACGCCGCTCAGCTTGGATTGCAGGTTGCTCATTTGTCTTCTCCGGTTCGGCTTCGACGTGGGTCCCGAGATCGCGCGCGCGTCACCTCGTGAAGGCCAGCGGCTGCGCCGACCAGTTCACCCGTTGCGCAAGAGCCATCAGGACCGAGACGACGGCGAATAGCGCGAGTGCGCCGATCAGGAGCGAATAAGTCTCGAGGTCGAGCAGCACGTAG
>JBIOVC010000412.1:0-11170 GCA_044867545.1 Hyphomicrobiaceae bacterium
CGGTGGTCATCAGCCACGATCGCTTCTTCCTCGACCGCATGGCGACCCACATCCTCGCCTTCGAGGGCGACAGCCACGTCGAGTGGTTCGAGGGCAATTTCGCCGACTACGAGGAGGACAAGAAGCGGCGGCTGGGCGACGCCGCGGTCGAGCCGCACCGCATCAAGTTCAAGCGTTTCGAGCGGTAGTGGCGAGGAGCCCTGGCGCGGCCTCAGCGGTTCAGCGCGACCACCAGCGCCTGCACGTTGCCGTTGTTCTCGCCGACGTACTTCTCGAACAGGTCCTTCAGGAGAGGTGCGACCCAGAACGACATCATCCCCATGAGCTGTGCATCGAAGACGCGGAAGCTGCCGCCCTGGGGGATCAGGCGCCACTGGACGTCGTAGGAAGAGCCGTCCTTCAGGTGGACGCGGCTGTCGACGAACACACCCTTGCTGGTGTGGGCGGGCGGGCCGAAGATCTCGGCGTGCGATACCTGGTACTTGACCGCCTCGCCTGCCGCATAGCGTGAGATGAAGCGGACCATGCCTGAGTAGTAGGGCTCGCGGTCGGCGGCGGTCAGGCGAGGCTTGAAGGTACCCAGCGCATAGTCGCCGATGGCGCGGACGTGGCCGTAGCGGTTGATCGCGTCGGCGAAGGCCTCAGGCGAGCCCGACCTTGCTGCTGCAATCAGGTCTTTCGAGACCCGCTTCATGAACTCGACGGCGGGCTCCTGAGCCATCGCCTTCGTGGCGGAGCCCACGACCGATGCAGCAGCAACCGCCGCCAACAGTAATGCTGCAGCCGCCGTCCGGCCCCACGATGCGGCGAAGTCAGTCCGTCTCATGCAGATGCCCCAAATGCTGTTGCCGGTGCCGCCGCCCGCTCGGCTGCAACTGGCTCGATCCGCTGCATGCCAGGTAACCCCCATCTTGAATCACAGGACGGGGTTCACGTCAAAGCGCGGCTCGATTTCAGCTTACCGAAAACGGCAGCAGCAAGGCCGGTGCGCCTGCAAACGGGCATTTCGGCAACGCCTCGGAACGCCGCAGACCCCTGTCGGCTGCCGGAACGTGCGATGAGCAACCCTAGTGTGATGATCGAGAAGTCCGCATCATCATGGTCGGCCGGGTGGCGGAGCGGACTTCTCGATCTGAATCACACTAGAAACATTAACTTGGCTAGTGTCCTTCAGATCGCGAAATTCGTTCCGAGCCCGCCGCACGACGAGACGAATTTCGCGATCGGGACACTAGACCGACCCGACCAGGTGGTGGGCGACGGTCTGCAGGTGCGTCCGCATTGCGGCCTCGGCCTCGTCCAGGTCGCGAGATGCGATCGCGGCAATGATGCGGTCGTGCTCGTTGAAGCTGTGGTGGTCGGCCGGAGGACGGCCCGGGGTCTTGCGCAACCGTCCCCAGGTGACGGTGCGCCGCACCGCGTTCAGGATGTCGAGCAGGCCGATCAGCAGGAGGTTGTGGCTGGCGTTGGCGAGCTGATGGTGCAGGAGGGCGTCCCACGCCTCGTACTGGCGCCAGGTCTCGGCCTCGCGGCAGCGGGCGTTGGTGAGGCGGAGTCTGACGAGCTCCTCTTCCGTCGCATTGAGCGCGGCGAGCCGGGTGATCTCGGGCTCCAGCGCAATGCGCGCGCGCATCACCTCCTGCGGTCGGGTTCTGCGCGCGAGCGCTGTGATATCGGCCGCGGCAGCGAGTGGCCGCGTGCCGACGAACGTGCCCTTGCCGACGTGGCGCCACAACGCGCCTTCGCCTTCGAGCACGGCCAGGCCCTTCCTCAGCTCGGCGCGCGACACGCCCAGCATCTCGGCGAGATCGCGTTCGGGCGGCAGCCGCCCGTTGGAGGGGATCTGGGTGCTCGCGAGATAGGCGCGCAGTTGTGTCAGTACGCCGGCGGACTCGTCCTTGGCGTCGAACTCGGTCGCCGCAATTCGTTCACCCAGCTTCATGTCGTACACTTGGTCCCTGCAATAAGCGTTGGCTCTTGACAACCATTGATAACCAATATTGGTATTGGTTGGAAGTGGTGGCCGATCGAGCTTCGGCCGCCAGGAGGAAACGCTGACGTACCGACGGCAGCCCTGAGCCGCCATTTGCCACCAGCGGCATTGGGCGGAGCGCTCGGGGTCAAGAATGCTTCGATCCTGAACCGGGAGCGAGGCAACACAGGTCGCAGAGCGACTGTCTCAAGGGGAGGCTTGGACATGACGACAAACGCCAGAAAAATTCTAGGCAGCTTTGCTTTTGCGGCGGCGCTCGCCGTGGCGGCGACATCTGCTTTAGCACAGAGCAAGGTGCGTATCGCACTTGGTGAGACGGGCATCGAGGCGATCCCGTACTACATCGCGCTCGAGCGCGCGAAGGCGAAGGGCGTCGACTACGAGGCGACGAACTTCTCCAAGGAAGACCTCTCGATCCAGGCGGTCGTCAGCGGGCAGGCCGATCTCGGCATCGCGACGCCGTATGCGGTCATCCAGAAATCGAAGGCGCCGGTTCGCGGGCTGATGCAGATCAGCCGGCTCGTGTTCTTCCCGGTCGCAGACAAGTCGCTCTACAAGGACTGGAAGTCGCTCAACGGCCAGCCGTTCGTGTTCCATTCCCGGGGCAGCGGCACGGAGGCGATCGGCAACATCATCGCCAAGCGCCAGGGCATCGAGTTCGGCCAGAGGAGCTACGTGCCAGGCTCGGACAACCGCGTCGTCGCCATGCTCAACGGCCAGATCAAGGCCACCATCCTCGACCTCGCCAACATGAAGGTGCTGATGGAGAAGGGCGGTGGCAAGTTCCACGTGCTCCCGAGCGTCGAGACTCCTGCGAGCGACGAGGTTCTGTTCGCCAACACCGACTTCATGAAGAAGAACGCCAAGGCGGTGGACACCATCGTGGAGGAGTTCGCGCGGCTGTGGGCCGAGATGGCAAAGGACCCCAGCATCATCGAGACGGAGCGGGCCAAGCGCGGCATCCTGAAGGATCTGCCGAAGGAAGTGCTGGCCAAGGTCAACACGTTCTATGCTGATGCCGTGAAGAACGGCATATTCGATGCCAAAGGCGGCGGTGCGGCCGCGGTGAAGTCGGACTTCGAGTTCTACACGGAAGCCGGTCAGCTGCAGGGTAAGGCCAGCGAGCTCAAGACCGAGGACTTCTGGGATCTCGGGCCGCTGGAGCGGGCACAGAAGAAGCTCGGCGGCTGAAGTCCTGGCACAACCCTTGGCCGGCGTGGCGGTGGACAACGACCGTCACGCCGGCCGGTTGATTGGTACTGGAACGCGTCGACGATGGCGACACAAGCCGAGCAGATCGCTAGCTCAATACCGCGCGCGGAAGCGCCCGGATTGGGCGGCCGCCTGAAGCTGGCGCTCTCCAACTCGCATACGCTGCGCTTCGTCTCGATCTCCGTGGTTCTCGCAGGCTGGGAGATCGCCGGCCGTGTTCCCGTCAGCCCGTCGTTTCCGACCCTGCTCGATACCGCGGTGGCGACGTTCGGCATGCTGATCGACGGCACGCTGCTAACCGGCCTCGCCATCACGCTGGTGCCGCTGCTGATCGGGTTCGGAATCTCGGCGCTGCTCGGGGTTGCGGCGGGAATCTCCATGGGGCTCAGCCCGCGCGTCGAATGGCTCGGCGTGCCGATCTTCATCGTGCTGCAGGCAGCGCCGCTCGCCGCACTGGTGCCGCTCATCATCATGGCCTACGGCATCGGTCTCACCACCAAGGTGCTGATCGTGTGCGTGATGGCGCTGCCGTTGATCGTGCTCAACTCGTTCCGGGCGGTACGCAATGCCCCGGCTTCTCTGATCGAGATGGGCCGCGCGTTCCTCGGCAACCAACGGCAGCTGATCGGCAAGGTCATCCTGCCGGCGGCCTCGCCGGTGATCTTTGCCGGGCTCAGGCTCGGTCTCGCGTCGGGTTTCGTCGGCGCGGTGCTCGCCGAGCTGCTGGTCACGCCGACCGGCATCGGCGACATCATTACCTACAACCAGTCGATTGCCGAATATCCGAAGATGTACGGTGCGATTGCCGTCGTGATCGCGGTATCGGTTCTGTTCATCGAGGCGCTCGAATGGGTCGAGCTGCGCTACTTCCGACCTGAGAAGAGAGGTCAATGATGGCATTGCTGGCTTCCGCTGCGGTTGCCTTAACGTCAGCCCCTCCGATCGTCGAGGTGCGGTCGGTCTCCAAGGTCTACCCCGGCGGCGTCGAGGCGCTGAACGCGATCGGCCTCGACTTTCCGGAGGGGCAGCTCACGTCGCTGCTCGGTCCCTCGGGATGCGGGAAGACGACGCTCTTGAAGATCATCGCCGGGCTGCTCGAGCCAACCAGCGGCGAGGTCCGCATCCGCGGCCGCAAGGTCACCGGGCCCGGTCCCGACCGGTCGTTCGTGTTCCAGGACTTCGCGCTGATGCCGTGGGCAACGGTGCTGCGCAATGCTGCCTTCGGGCTCGAGCTCAGAGGCGTGTCTCGCTCCGAGCGCGAGGCGATCGCGGAGGCCTACATTGCGCAGGTCGGCTTGAAGGGGTTCGAGCAGAAGTATCCGCACGAGCTGTCGGGCGGCATGCGCCAGCGCGTCGGCCTGGCGCGGGCGCTGGCGGTCAAGGCCGACGTCATCCTGATGGACGAGCCGTTCTCGGCGGTCGATGAGCAGACGCGGCGCAAGTTCCAGGAGGACCTGCTCGAGCTGATCGCGCGCGAGAAGAAGACGTTCCTATTCGTCACGCACTCGATCGAGGAGGCGGTCTACGTCTCCAACCGCATCGCGCTGTTGTCACGCCGTCCGAGCCGCGTGTCGCAGATCATCGACGTGGCGGTGCCGCGAGGGGGGAGCCCCGACGCGATCCGCCGACATCCCGCCTATCTCGACACGGTCGAGAGCATCTGGGCGGGCCTCAAGCAGTATCTCGACTGAGGCGCCGACATGGAGATCTTCGGCAGGCGGATACCGGCGATGGCGTCGCTCATCATCTGGGCGGCGCTATGGGAGATCGTCGGGCAACTGCAGGTCTCCATCCTGTTTCCGCCGCTGTCGGCCGTCTTCGGCAGGCTCGGCGAGCTCATCGCCACGGAAAGCTTCTGGAACGCGCTTTCGCTCACCGCGCGTACCTATCTTATCGGCACCGCCATCGCGATCCTGGCCGGTGTGCCGATCGGCGTCGTGATGGGGCGCTCGCAGATCTTCGACAGGCTGCTGCTGCCATGGGTCAACACCTTCACCAGCGCGCCGCTGACCGCGATCGTGCCGGTGATCATGGCGGTGTTCGGTTTCGGCGAGACGACGATCGTGCTGACGGTCGTGCTGTTCGCGATCTGGATCGTCATCCTCGATGCACGCGCCGGCGCCAGGTCGGTGTCGCAATCGCTCGCCGAGATGGCCGCGGCGTTCGGCGCGACGCGCTGGCAGGCTTTTTCCAAGGTCTTCCTCTGGGCGGCGCTGCCCGAGATTCTGACCGGCATCCGGCTCGGCCTGATCCGGGCGGTGAAGGGCGTGATCATCGGCCAGCTACTGGTCTCCGTGGTCGGCTTCGGGGAGCTGTTCGAGATCTTCTCGTCGAACTTCCTCATGGAGCACATGTGGGCGCTGCTTATCGTGCTGTTTGCCCTGGCCTTCATAATCGATGAAGGTTTGAGCTACATGGAGCGGAAGGTCGAGTACTTCGCATCCTCCCGCAATTGATGAACCCGAGTGGAGAAAGAGCGTGCAGCAGAAGACTGAACCATCCTACGTCGTGCCACCGCCGGCGGTCCCGACCCTGCCGGTTCGTGGCAGCAGCAAAGTGTTCCCGATCCGGCGCGTCTATTGCATCGGCCGCAACTACGCCGAGCACGCGATCGAGATGGGTCACGATCCGACGCGCGAGCCGCCGTTCTTCTTCCAGAAGAACCCCAACAACGTCGTGCTGGACGGGCTAGGTTTCCCCTACCCGCCGAAGACGGCGGACGTTCACCATGAGATCGAGCTCGTCGTTGCGCTGAAGAGCGGCGGCGTGAACATTCCGGTCGAACGGGCGCTCGATCACGTGTACGGATATGGCGTAGGCCTCGACATGACGCGGCGCGACCTGCAGGGCGAGGCGAAGAAGCTCGGGCGGCCGTGGGAGATCGGCAAGGCGGTGGAAGACTCAGCACCCTGCAGCGCCATTGTGCCGGCGACCGAAACCGGCACCCTCATAAAAGGCGCAATTTGGTTGAAGGTGAACGGCAAGCTGCGTCAGCAGGGCGATCTCAATCAGATGATCTGGAAGATCCCGGAGATGATCTCCTATCTCTCGGATTATTTCGAGCTCGCCGCGGGGGATCTCATCATGTCGGGCACACCGGCCGGCGTCGGCCCCATCCAACGGGGCGACGTGATGGAAGGCCATGTGGATGGGGTCGGCGATCTGCGGGTAAAGGTAGTCTAGCCGACGACGTTGCGGGTCGCGGTTTTCTGGATCGAAGTGGCAAAGCTCGGTGGAGGTGAAGGAGATGACAGGTTCCCGATACACGATCACGCGGCGTGGTGCTCTGCAGGGCGCTGCCGCGACGACTGCGGCAGGTCTCGTTGGGTCGGCGCCGTTTGGCGCCCTGGCGCAACAGAAGTATCCCTCGCGCAAATTCAACGTCGTGATCCCGACGGGCCAAGGCGGCGGCGCTGAGCGCCTCGTGCGCGCGTTCGACACGGCGTGGTCGAAGCTGCTGGGACAGCCGTTCGAGTACGAGTTCCATGCCGGCGCCGCCGGTCAGGTCGGCTACACGCTGTTCGTGCAGAAGCGCGAGCGCGACGGCCACAATCTGCTGTTCGGCAACATGGGTCCCGAGATGATCATGTATGCCGTGCAGAACCCCGACTACAAATTCCCGCAGGACTATATCTACTTCTGCCGCACCGACATCGATGACTCGTGCATCTTCGTGCGGGCCGACAGTCCCTTCAAGCGGGTCGAGGATGTCGTCGCCGAGGCGAAGAAGCGGCCGCTCAACGTGGCGACCAGCCGCATCCCGCACCCGGCCTCGATCGGCATCCTGGCGCTCGGTGACGCCACCAAGTCGAAGTTCAACCTGATCCCCTACGGTGGCGGCAACCCGACCCAGGTGGCGGTGCTCAACGGCGAGGTGGACATCGGTGTTCTGCCGATCGTCGGTATCGCCAGGCTCGGCGACAAGTTGCGGATCCTCGGTCTCTTCAACGACAAAAACATGCTGCCGAAGGAGACCAACAACGCGCCGCTCATCAACCAGGTGTTCGGCACCAAGATCCCGGATCTCTCCTCCTCGCGCTCGTGGGCGATCCACACCGAGTGGGCCGACAAGAATCCGGCCGCCTTCAAGCTGCTCGAGGACACCTCCAAGAAGGTGTTCGCGGACACCGAGTTCAAGAGTGCGGCAGAGAAGGCCGGTGTGCCAGCGGCGGTGCTTTCCTACGGCGACCGGAAGGTTTGCACGCAGTATGCAAACAGCATGGTGGAGCTCGCCAACCGCTACAAGTCGGTGCTCTCCGCGAAAGAGACGAAGAAGAGCTGATCGGCAGACCGCCGTTTCCCTGCTCTGATCGGCCGTGGGAACCGCGGTCCAAGAACGGGGGATTGGCGCGGGGCGGCATCGCTGCCCCGCTTTTGTGTTGATTGGTTCACCCCGCGCGTGATCGACAGGTCGCGTGGTGGGGTCGTGGCTGAAAGTCGGGTGACAGGGGATGGGGTGGGTTCCTGTCGCTCGTGTTTTGCCGGTGCCGGGGCCGGTGCGTGGAGGTGGGTGACGTGGAAAGCAGACCCAGCGCAGGCGATGCCGGCGCCGGGCCCGAGCCGATCGGTGCGGACTTCATAATTCCGCTGCTGGGCTCCGGCCTTACTATCTACTATCTCGGCACGACGACCGAGCTCGTCTGGGAGGCGCGGGCGACGGCCACGTTCATCGGCGGCATCCTGCTCTCGCTGTCGGCGGTGCAGCTCTTCCGCCTGTTCCGGCAGCTCGCCATGGGCACAGGGAGCTTGTCGCTCGGAGGGTTGACGGACAATACCCTGTACAACCGCCAACGCTTTGCGCTCATCCTGATGGTGGCGCTGTTCATCGGCACCATCGAGTGGGTTGGGACCACGCTCGGGCTTGCGATCCTGCTGATCGCCTGCATGCTCGTGCTGGGCGTTCGCCGCATTCGCACGTTGCTCGCGGTGTCAATCATCACCAGCGCTGTCGTCTACGTCCTCCTGATCTATTTCCTCGAAAGCCGGCTGCCGGCGGGACCGATCGAGCGCTGGATCGCCAGTATGCTCGCGGGCGGAGCTTGATCATGCAGGAAGCGGATCTCCTCGCCCTGCTCGTCAAGTCGTTCTCGCTGTGGTGGGTGATCCTGCCCGGCATGTTCATCGGCCTGGTGGTCGGCATTCTGCCGGGCTTCAGCGCGCAGAACACGCTGATCATCCTCCTCCCGCTCACGCTGCACATGGGCATCGAGGCGGGCATGGCGTTCATGATCGCGCTCTACTGCACGACGCAGCTCGGCGGCGGCATTCCGGCGATCCTGTTCAACATGCCGGGCGAGGGTGGTGCGGTCGCCACCACTCTCGACGGCTATCCGATGACGAAGAAGGGGCAGGCCCAGCAGGCGCTGGTGCTCTGCTTTGCGGCCTCCGCGTTCGGCGGCCTCATCACGACGATCGCGACGATCGCGATGCTGCCGCTGCTCGGCCAGCTCGGCCTCTACTTCAGAAGCGTCGAGATGGTTGCGGTGATGGTGTTCGGTCTCACCTTGATTGCCGCGATCGCTGCCGACGATCTGCTCAAGGGCCTAATCGCGGGGTTCACCGGCCTGATGATCGGTGCGATCGGCGCGGACCCCGTGTTCGGCACCAACCGCGCGACGTTCGGCTTCATCGAGCTCTACGACGGCGTGCCGCTGATCCCGGCGCTGATCGGCCTGTTCGCGATCTCCGAGGCGCTCGTGATGATCGAGACAGAGACGGTCGTACAGAGCGGGGATGATCTCAAGCGTGCGAAGGAGGCGCGCTGGGCCGACACGCTCGAAGGCCTTTGGATCAACGCGCGCTACTGGTGGCAGACGATCTGGACCTCGCTGATCGGCCTCGTCGTCGGTATCCTGCCGGGCGCCGGCTCGACGGTCGCGGCATTCCTTGCCTACCACTACTCGAAGATGTTCTCGAAGACACCGGAGCTCTATGGCACCGGTCATCCGCCGGGCGTGATCGCGCCCGAGTCGGCGAACAACGGCGTCACCTCGGGGACGCTAGTTCCCGTGCTCGCGCTCGGCATTCCGGGCGGCACGACCGGCGCGATCATGATGATCGTGCTCTCCTACCACGGTATCCTGCTCGGGCCCCGGCTCTTCATCGAGCGCCCCGATCTCGCCTACGGCGTCTTCATGCAGATGGCGGTGTGCTACCTGCTGATGACGATCATGATCCTGCCGCTCGCGCGCTACATGAGCCGGGTGGTGTGGGTGCCGACGCGCTACCTCGTGCCGCTGATCCTCTCGCTGATCACGGTGGCTGCCTTCTCCGAGCGCGAATACTTGTTCGACATGGGGCTTGCCTTGTTCTTCGGGGTGGTCGGCTACATCGCGCGGCGGACCAGGTACGAGGTTGCCGCGATGCTGATCGGCGTGGTGATGGGCCCGCTGTTCGAGCAGTACTTCCTGAGGTCCATGCGGGTCGGCCAGGGCGACCTCTCGATCCTGTTCTCCTCGACGCTCGGCAACATCATCTGGGTGATGGCGGCGCTGGCGTTGCTGCTGCCCTGGCTCAGGAGCCGCCGCAAGGAAGGCGTGCTCGCGCAGACGGTCGAGGCGGGTCACGAGTCATGAGGGTCTGACGGCGCGCCCGCGCAGGATCGAGCAGCTCGAGAAACACCAATACCGGAGCGAGACGGGATGGCAGAAGCACTGGCCAAGAACATGAGGCGTGTCGGGCACCTCGACATCGCCGGCGGCGGGCAGGTCTACGTCGAGGGCGGCTACGCCTTCATCGGCCATATGAACCCGCCGTTCGGCACCTCGGTGATCGACGTGCGCGACCCGAAGAGCCCAAAGGTCGCGGCCGCCATCGAGCTCAGCGACCAGCGCTCCCACACCCACAAGGCGCGCGTCGTCGGCGATGTGATGGTCACCAACGTCGAGCAGAACGAGCGGCATGCCGTGCGTGCCGCACAGAACCTCAGGGGAGCGGAGGCCAAGCTCACGGCCAGTCTTGGCCGTGCACCGACCGATGTCGAGCTCTGCACGGAGCTGAAGGTCAAGCCGAACCAACTCGCGCTCGTGCGCGACTTCGCCGCCAAGCCTTACGCGGAAGGCGGCTTCAAGGTGTGGGACGTCTCCAACAAGGCTAGCCCCTCCCTGCTCGCCTACGTGCGCACGCACGGCTTCGGCGTGCACCGCTTCGACATGGACCAGCGCTACGCCTACATCTCGACCGAGATGGAGGGATACGTCGGCAACATCCTCGTCATCTACGATCTGAAGGACCCGAAGCGGCCGGAGGAGGTCTCGCGCTGGTGGATGCCGGGGCAACATATCGCCGGCGGTGAGAAACCGACCTGGAAGGGCTACGGCAACCGGCTGCATCACACCATGCGGGCTGGCAACGAGCTGTGGGCGGCGGTGTGGGAGGCCGGCATCCGGGTGATCGACGTCACCGATATCACCAAGCCGCGCACCATCGGCTCCTACACCTACCCGGCGCCGTTCCACGAGACTACCCACACCGTGCTCAAGGTGTCGTTTCCTGTCGCAGGCCGCGACCTTGCCGTGGTCTGCGACGAGGAGCACCAGCATTATCCCGGTCGGCTCCACGCCGGGCTTTGGGTGTTCGACGTCAGCAAGCGCGACGCCATTCGCCCGATCTCGATGTACCATCTCTCCGAGCTCGCCTCACCCTACGCGCGCTCGGCCCGTCGCTTCGGCATGCACCAGTTCCAGGAACACCTCGACGACACCCGTCTTTATTGCTGCTGGTTCGGCGGTGGGCTGCGCGTCATCGACATCAAGGACCCGACGATGCCTGAGGAGGTCGGCTACTATATTCCGGAGCCGGTCGGCGGCGAGACCGCGCCGCAGACCAACGATGTCGATACCGACAAGCGCGGGCTCGTCTACATCATCGACCGCAACCGCGGCTTCGACATCCTGGAGCCGACCGCATGATTAGATTATTGACCCTCTCTCCCGCGCGCGGGAGAGAGGGTCTAGCGCTTGGCCC
>JBIOVC010000413.1:0-5003 GCA_044867545.1 Hyphomicrobiaceae bacterium
AGTTTAGCGGCGGGATGACGTAGCCGCCGGTGCCCTGGATCGGCTCGACATAGAATGCCGCGTACTCGGCCTCGCGAACCTTCGGGTCCCAGACGCCGTTGTACTCGCTCTCGAACAGCCGCTCGAGCTGCGCCACGCAGTGCTCGCCGTATTCCTCCTTGCTCATGCCCTTCGGCCCGCGGAAGTGATAGGGGAACGGCAGGAAGTAGGCGCGATCGCCGAAGTGGCCGAAGCGGCGGCGATAGCGGTAGGAAGAGGTGATCGCAGAGGCTCCCAGCGTGCGGCCGTGATAGCCGCCTTCGAAGGCGAACATCAGGCTTTTGCCCGCCTTGAAATTGCGCACGAGCTTGAGCGAGTCCTCGATCGCCTGGCTGCCGCCGACGTTGAAGTGAACCCGGCCCTTCTCGCCGAACTTGCGTTCCGCATCCCGCGCGATCATGGCGGCAAGCTCGATCCGCTCGCGATGGAGATACTGGCACGCGAGCTGCGGCAGGCGGTCGAGCTGGCGCTTCACCGCATCGCCGAGGCGCTGATTGCGGTAGCCGAAGTTGACGGCCGAGTACCACATCTGCAGGTCGAGGTACTGGCGGCCTTCGGCGTCGTAGAGAAACGAGCCCTCGCAGCGTTCGAAAATCTTCGGTGGGTCGGTGTAGTGCACCGTGTCGCCGTGCGAGCAGTATCGGGCCTCGAGCTCCAGGAGCCCGGCTTCGCTTGTTGGGGACCGCATTCGAGGTCTTTCCTCGCTGTTCTCCAGCACCCCGCAGCTACGGGCAGTCCGAGCCCGAACCTCCGCCAACCAATCCGCCCGGTCAGTTGACGGCGCGGCCGGACACGCGATCCGGCAGCTCGATTTGGCGATCTCGATTCTCGAGCCAGCAGGTCAGGCGCTCGCCGACCTGAAAGAAATCCGTGAACGGATGGTGCATCGTTCCGGCTTCGCGGCATTGCTCGAGCAGGCGGCCTTTGGCGAAAACGATGTCGGCGCGCCCGGCGAGACAGAAGTCGGAGAGCCCATCGCCGATGACGATCTTGACCGCGTCGCCAAATGGCCGCGTCGCCTCGCACTTGCAGTTGCCGGCCAGCACGGCGCAGTCGTCACGCGCCAGGGGGAACGTGACGCGCCAGCGTCCCTTGCCAGCATGCTCCAGATGATTGGCGCGGGTTGCGAGGGGCAGCCCTGCCCGGTGCAGGACCTGCTTGATGACGAGGTCGAAGCCGTCGGACATCACGCTGATGCCGACGCCGTAGCGGCTGCAGGTCTCAACAAAGTCCGGGAAGCCTGGGTCGATGGTGATGCCGGAGATGGCGGCATGCAGCTCCGCAGGCGTCGCGCGGATCAGGTCCACCTGCCGCGCCAGGCATTCACGCGAGCCGATTCGGCCCTGCTGCCATTCCTGCTCGACATCATGCCACGCCGGCGCGGCGAACCGTTCGAGCAGCATGTCCGTGACGTCCTGGGGGACGATCGTGCCATCGAAATCGACGAACACGCAGCACTTCACATTGGCACGTGGTACGGCAGCATAACCCATTGCAATCAATCCGCCTTTTATATTGTGCTCTGGGCTCTGAACAGCCGATCTAGCCCGCCCCAAGGCGCAAGCCAATAGCCAACGCCTGGGCGGGCCCGTCGGTTGCGTCGATATGGTTAGCGAAGCCCCTCGGGAGGGTCAGGCCGGCGCCGTACGCCGCTCCAACGCGGCGACTGCCACGTAGCTGCCGAATGCGAGGGCGAGCGCAGCGAGACAGGGCGCCTCCAGGTCCAGAATTGCGGTGGCCGCAGGCACCGAGGCGCTCATTGCCAAGCTCACCACTTGGCCGAAGGCGCGATGTCCGGCCGCCACGCTTAGCCCCAATTCGCTAACTATATATACTCCGCCTTGAGAGAAGCTGGCGCTCGGCGGCAGCGTGGGCGCTCTCGAGCATGGGACGCGGACGACCTCGGCGGGTGTGGATGTTCCTTCGAACGGTAGCGGTCTTGCTGATCGCGGCGCTTGCGATGCAGCCGGCAGCCCCGGCCACAGCGCGACCGATATCGCGCGCTGAATACGAAGCCTGCCAGGCGCGCGATGAGCAGGCATTCCGGACGGCAATTGAAGCGCTTACCCAAAGTGCGCTGACGACCGGGCTCGCCAAGGTCGACTACCCGGCCGTGGTTGCGCAGGAATGGCGCCGTGTCGGACTGGATCAGCTGATCGACAAGCAGGTCGACACGGCGATCGGCGAGGTGCGGGAAGAGTCGAGCTGGGGAACGCTCCTGCAATCCCTTGCCTCGCGCGAGAAGGCCCAGCAGCTCGCGACAACCGCCGCCGAGCGCGTTTATCGCTCGGACGCGATCAAGACCGCGCTCGAGGACCTGGCTACGGGGGTCGGGAAGGAGGTCGGCAGAACGCTCGAGCTGTCGACGCTCGATGCTGCCGAGCCCGCGCTCGAGTGTCTGCAGGCGTTCCTCGGCCCTCGCTATGGCTCGACCGTCGCCAAGGTCGTTGCTGTCGATGCCGGCAAGGAGTTCCAGATCGACCCGGCCAAGGGCGGCGCCAGCGTATCGACCGGGGCCGTGCTGGTCGAGGGCCGGGAAGCGATCGCCGGTGCGGCGGTGCTGCTGGTCCGCCGGCAGATCTCAGGGATGGCTGCCCGGATCGGGCAGCGTCTCGTTGGCTCCGTGCTGAGCCGGCTCGTGTCGGTCGTCGCCGGAGGCGTCGGCCTCGCACTGATCGCCAAGGACATCTGGGACTTCAGGCACGGCGTGCTGCCCATCATCGCCGACGAGATGAAGTCGCAGGCGACCAAGGACAAGGTCGAGGAAGAGCTGGCGCGGTCGATCGCCGCGCAGATCAGCGAGCATTCGCGGGACATCTCCATAGCGGCGGCCGACCGCATCGTCGAGATCTGGCGCGAGTTCCGCCGCGGTCACGCCAAGGTGCTGGATCTTGCCGAGCAGAACGAGGACTTCCGTCGGTTTCTGGACACGCTGCAGCCCGCGGACTTGCCGCGGCTCGACGAGGTGGTGGCGCTCGTTCTCGCTGGCGAGGGCGAGGCGGGCCTCTTGCGGCGCCTGAAGAACGGCACTCTCCAGCAGGCGGTGACAAGACTACCCGCACCCAGCATGGAGGTTGCCCGCGATACCCGCTCGCTCGAGACAGCGTTCGCCTGGACGGCGCTTGCCGGTCCGGCGCTGACGAAGGTCGTCGAGCTCGGGCTCCACAAGCGGGCCGCTGCTCAGGATTTCTCCAAGACATCGCTCGAACGCCTGCTTTCGCTCGGTGATCCCCTGGCAATCGTACGGCTCGCCGGCGTCGAGCGCGGCGCGCGCGATCGCCTGTTGGAGATCGACAACGCCGAGCTCAGAGGCGTGGCGCGTGGCCTTGCCGAGCCGGAGCTCGAGACGCTGTCCCGCTATCTCACTGGCCTCGAGCCGGCGGCCGGGCAGCGCGTTCTGCGCGCCGTGGCGCAGAGTCCGGCCCGCATGCAGGTGCTGGCCTCGGCGCGCGTTCGCGACGCGGTGCTGTCGAGCCCGGACCAGCTTGCAGCGGTTGCGATGATGCTGCGCGCCGACAGCGGCTTTGATCCGTTCGCGCTGAAGGATGACCTGACTCTTGCCTACGAGGGTCGCGTCAATCCTATCCTGCTGTGGGATAAGCATCCGATCGCGGTGTCGGTCTCGGCGATTGCTGTGCTGTTCCTGCTTCTCGTGCTGCGCCGGCTGTTGTTTGGCGCGCGGCGCACGCGCATGGCCTATCGCTAGTGTCGGCGAACGGAGACGGCATGCGACTCCTCACGACCGACACGATCAGCGACCAGCCGGTCCGCCACGGCGATCTCGTGTATGCCACTGCAGTGAGCGGCGCCAACATCCTTCGCGATGTGCGCGAGGCGATCACCAACACGCTCGGCGGACAGATGAGCCGTTACGAGAAAGTCCTCGACCGCACCATCGCTCGAGCGCTCCAAGGGCTTGCCGAGCGTGCGCGCGAGAAGGGCTACGACGGCGTACTGGCCATCCGCATCTCGCACCCGGAGATCACCGACGGCGCAATCGAGGTCGTCGTGTGCGGGACCGGGTTCAACTATGCGAGCGGGCAGACCTGAGCTCACCCGATCGGTACGGAGAAGGGCGATGCAGGATGAGAAGGAATCCAAGTGGCGGCTCGGCGGTGTGCGCGTCGTCCGGGCGGATGAGCTCGACGTCAACACGCCGCAGACACCCGGCATGAACCGCGCCGCCGCGATCACCCACGCTCGCGCGGGAGCCGAGAAGCTGTGGGCGGGGACCGTCGTGATCCATCCCGGTGCAAAGACCGGCGCCCACCATCACGGACCGGTCGAGAGCGTCATCTACGTGGTGAGCGGCCGCGCCCGCATGCGATGGGGCGATCGGCTCGAGTTCGTGGCGGAAGCCGGGCCCGGCGACTTCATCTATGTGCCGCCGTATGTGCCGCATCAGGAGATCAACGCGCACGACGGCCAGCCGCTATCGTGCGTGCTCGTCCGCAGCGGTCAGGAGCCCGTGGTCGTCAATCTCGACCTTTGCGATGTCGAGCCGAACCCGGAAGCCGTGCAGTGGGTCGATGACTTGCATCGGCCCACCGGCTGACGGCCGCACCGAGCGTCAAGGTGAGTTCCGCGAGCAGGAATGTGTACTTGTGTCGCGCGGCACAAGGCACTCTGGCCGGGGCAGGACCTAGTTGGTTCCATGCGCCCATGGCGCCACCTGACCTGCCACGAGCGACCCTTGCCGACCGCCTGCTCCGCTACCGGCGCGAGATCTTCATGGCGCTCGCGCTGACACTTGCCGCGCTCGCCATTCTGCTTTTCACCTTTGCCGGCTGAAGCTGGCGTCGCGGAAGAAATGTCACTGGGCGGTCCAGCCGCCGTCAATCGAGTAGTTCGATCCGGTGATCGAGGCCGCAGCGTCCGAGGCGAGGAACACGGCCAGTGCCGCGACCTGGTCGACGGTCACGAACTGCCCCGTCGGCTGGCGCGAGAGCACCTGGGCCTTGGCC
>JBIOVC010000414.1:0-4177 GCA_044867545.1 Hyphomicrobiaceae bacterium
TGTTGAACTCGCCGTTCGGGAACAGGAAGCGCTTGCGCTTGATGTGCGACTTGGTGACGTCGACGATCTTGTAAGGCACGTACTCGTTGCCGGGGAGCTTCGGGATTCGCACGCGGCCTTCGATGCGATAGGTGAGGTCCGTGCCGTACTTCGACGTGACGCGGCACTCTTTCGCGTCCACGCCGTAGATGTTGAGAGCGACGTAGTACTGGCGGATCGCCATCTCGCGCTGGTCCTCGGTGACCGCGCCGGACTGAAACATCTCGAGCGTCATCCCGCCGTCCATGCAGATGCAGGGCACCCCTGCGTCGGTCATCGCGTTCATGTTTGCATGCGCGTGCAGCATCCCCGTCGACGCCACCAGAATGTTGAGGTCGACGTGCTTCATCGCCTCGCACACGGCCTGCGGCGGATCGTAGTAGTCGGCCGGGCGGGGGTCGAACAGCGCGAGCGTCGGATCGGCGCCGAGCTCCGTCACCGTCGCCATGATGACCTGCCACACGCGCGGATCGTGCGCCGTGTCGGTGATGATCAGCACCTTCATGCCCGGCGTGACGTTCGCGAGCAGCGGCCTTCGAAGGTAGTCAAGAGTTCCCGTGATCATAGAGCCGAAGCCCATACCTGCCTCCCGTGCTCGAAGGTTTGCATCGAATTTCGTGTCGGCCCCCGAGGATCGGCGGCGGCACCTCGGCTACAGCCGCGTGAGGGATGAGGGTGTCGGCTCCCAATGTCGGACGAGCGAGCCCGGCTGTGAGGACCAGCCGCGCCCGGCGGGCACCGGAAGCCGGCGGCCGCCCGACAGCATCGTCATCTGTCCGACCGCCGAGATGAGGCAGGATATGACCAGCTCGAACAGGCGCTCGTTGAACCGGGCTGTCGGCACGATGACGCAGAGCGCGCCCATCACGCGGCGCTGCTGCCCGAAGAACGGCGCCGCAACTGCGGCGGTGTCGAGAGACAGGAGCTCTCCGCTCGCGAACGCATATCCGGCTGTCCTGATCTTCTCGAGGTCGCGAAGCAGCGCGTCGTAGGGAGGAAGCGGTTTGTGTGTCGGGGAGGTCTTTGGAGATTCCGCGTAGATCCGCTCGATGTCGGCGGCGGGCAGGTGCGCCAGGATCGCCCGGCCGGCGGCACCGAAGCCGAGAGCGCGGTTCTCCAGCATCGGCTGCGTGTACCTGAGCGGGTGATCCGGATTGTCGATCTTGGCGAGCATCAGCCGCTGCCGAGCGGTCGGAGCGTAGATCGAGAGCGAGCACGTCTCACCGACCTGATCGACGACCCTCTGCATGACGGGCCGTGCAAGCTCGATGAGCCGGAATTTGCTCTCCACGCGGCATCCCATCCGGAAGAACTCGGTCCCGATGCGATAGCGCCGGTGCGGGGCGCGCTCGACCATCCCGAGCTCGACCAGCTGATCGAGCAGCCGGTGCACCGTCGACTGCGGCAGCTCGAGCCGTTCTGCGAGCTGCTTCACGCCCATCACGGACTCCCCGTCCGCGAAGGCCCTGAGCACCCCTACGATGCGCGACGTGATGCCGGTATCCTTGTCCATTGTTTCCTCATGCGTGTTTGGGCTCCTTGTGGCGGGCCTCTTTGACGAGTTCGACGATGCGCTGCGGCGAGATCGGCGCCTCCCTGATGCGGACCCCGAACGGCGACAAGGCGTCCTCGACCGCGCTGATGATGGCCGCAATCCCCGTGATCGTGCCTCCCTCGCCGACGCCCTTCACGCCGATCGGGTTGAGCGGGCTTGGCGTTTCCATGTGCGAGACACCGACATGCGGAACATCGGTCGCCAAGGGGAGCATATACTCGCCGAAGTTGGTGGAGAGCGGCTGCCCGTCGGCATCGTAAACCATCCGTTCCATGAGGGCGTTCCCGACCGCGTGCGCAACGCCGCCGACGATCTGGCCGTGGACGATCAGCGGGTTGATCAGGCGCCCGCAGTCGTGCAGGACGATGAAGCGCAGGATCTTGACCTGCCCCGTTTCGACATCGACCTCGACCTCGACCACGTGCGTGCCGTTCGCATAGGTCGACTTGTCGGGCATGAAATATTCGGTGCTTTCCAATCCCGGCTTCGAGCCGGGCTTCATCGCAAAGCCCGACATGCCGATCGAGCGTACGGCGACCTGGCGCAGGCTCAGGCCAACGCCCTCCATGTTGCCGGGCCCCGGCAGCCCCTTGACCTGGACGCGGCCGCCCTTGAGCTCCAGCTCCGTCTCCGGAACCTCCAGCATCTCGGCGGCGATCTGCTTGATCTGCTTTGCCACCTGCGATGATGCAACGTGGACCGATGACCCGGCCGTCACCGCCATGCGGGCGCCGAACGTGCCGTGACCCTGGCTGATGGTCGAGGTGTCGCCGCCGACGACCGTCACGTCCCTGTAGTCGACACCGAAATGATCGGCCGCGATCTGCGCGAACGTCGTCTTGTGCGACTGCCCCTGGCTGGAGGCGCCGATATAGACCGCGATCTTGCCGTTCGTGTTGACGCGGACGGTCGCGCCCTCGTACGGGCCGAGCCCGGTCGCCTCGACCGAGTTCGAGATGCCGATACCGAGGTAGCGCCCTTCGCGCCGCGCCTTCTCACGCCGCTCGGCGAAGCCCTCATAGCCGGCGGCTTCGAGCGCCTTCGCCTGGCAGGTCGGATAGTCGCCGCTGTCGTAGACGACCGGTCGGCCGTCGCGAAAGGTGATGCCGACCGCATAGGGCATCTGTTCCGGTTTGATCAGGTTGCGCCGGCGGACCTCGGCCCGGTCGAGCCCCCGCTTCGCGGCGACGAGATCCATCAGCCGTTCCATGACGACGACGCCCTGCGGGCGTCCGGCGCCGCGCACCGGCGAGCAGGAGATCTTGTTCGTCATCGCCACGACGATGTCGAGCTTGTAGGCCGGCAGCACGTAGGGGCCGGGAACCGTGGCGGCGGCGATCCACGGGAGCACGACGCCTTTCGGCAGATAGGCGCCGGTGTCGTGGATGAGCCGCCCCCTGACACCGAGGATGCGCGCATCGTCGTCGACCGCGATCTCCATCTCCCAGTGCTGATCACGCTCCTGGTTGGTCGCGAGGAAGTTCTCGCGCCGGTCCTCGATCCATTTGAGCGGCCGCTCCATGACCATCGAGGCGGCGCAAACGGCGAGATATTCGGGGTAGACCTGCCCGCGCGGACCGAACCCGCCACCGATGTCTGGCGTCACGACCCGAACATGACTGTCGTGGCACTGCAGAAGATCAATCAGCACCCGATGCAGGCGGTGAGGCGACTGCGTGCCGACGTGCACCGTGAGCAGCGAGGCGGCCTCGTTCCAGTCGGCGACGAGGCCCCGGCATTCCATGAAGAAGGCGCCGCCGCGATGCAGGTGCAGACGTTCCTTGTAGACGTGCGGCGCGCTGCGGAAAGCCCGCTCGGTGTCGCCCGACTGCAGCGACATGCGGGCGAGGATGTTGGAGTTGGCACGCGCCTGCGCGAAAGGAGAGCCGGGCTCGAGCCCTATGAGACAGTCGCTCACCGAGGGCAGCGGCTCGTAGTCGACCTCGACCAGCGCTGCCGCATCCTCGGCGATGTAGCGATCGTCCGCGACCACGATCGCCAGCGCTTCGCCGGCGTAGCACACCTCGTCCTTGGGCAGGACGTGCGGCATGAACACCTGCAGGATCGACGGATTGGGCTGCAGCATCTCGATCGGCTCTTTGAGCCGTTCCGGCAGATCGTGATGGGTGATCACTGCATGCACGCCGGGCACCGCTTTGGCGGCGGTCGTATCGATCCCCTTTATGCGTGCGTGCGGGAACGGGCTTCGCACGAACGCGGCCTGCAGCATTCCCGTCAGATGGATATCGTCGGCGTAGCGGCCCTTGCCGCGCAGGAGCGCCGGGTCTTCCTTCCGCTGGACGGGAGCTCCAAACCAGGCGTCGTTCACCTCGGCAGCTCCTTGTTCGCAGCGCCACGTGCCCGCATCGTCGCGGCGGCATCGAGCGCTGCTGCGACGATGGCCTGATAGCCCGTGCACCTGCAGATGTTTCCGGAGAGGACCTCGCGCACGTCCTCCTCGGTGGGGTTGGCCTCGACGCGCAAATACTCCGTCAGCGTCATGAGCATGCCCGGCGTGCAGAAGCCGCATTGCAGGCCATGGTTCTTCATGAACGCCTGCTGCAGCGGATTGAGCTCGTCGGG
>JBIOVC010000415.1:0-4581 GCA_044867545.1 Hyphomicrobiaceae bacterium
GGCCCCGCCGCTGGCGCGCGTCATGCTGGCAATCGGCCCTTCGGTCGAGGTCGTGCTGATGCTGCTCGCGCTCTCGGTCATTGCCTTCGTCTCCGGAGGATCGCGCCTCAAGACCGCGGCCATGATCGTGCTGGGGCTCGCGGTCGGCACCGTCGGTCTCGACAAGCTCACCGGCGTGCCGCGCTTCACGTTCGGCAATCTGGGGCTCGCCGACGGGCTGTCGTTCACCGCGCTCGCCATCGGGCTCTTCGGCATCTCCGAGATCCTGCTCAACCTGGAGAAGAGCGCCGAGGTCAAGGCGATCCGGCCGAAGCTCCGGGACCTTGTCCCACGCTGGAGCGACTTGAAGGAATCGGCGCCGGCGATCGGCCGCGGCACCGTTGTCGGCTTCATCTTCGGCATCGTGCCGGGCGTCAGCCACGTCGTCTCGACGTTCGTGTCCTACGCGCTCGAGAAGCGCTTCTCGCGACACCCGGAGCAGTTCGGCAAGGGTGCGATCGCCGGGGTTGCAGGTCCCGAGACCGCCAACAACGCCACCACCGGCACCGCCATGATCCCGCTCCTGGCGCTCGGCATTCCCTCGATCCCGGCGACCGCGATCCTGCTCTCCGCGCTCACCATCCACGGCGTCTCGCCGGGGCCGCTGCTCTTGACCGAGAACCCGCAGGTCTTCTGGGGGCTGGTGGCCAGCATGTATATCGGGAACACCGTGCTCCTGCTCTTGAACCTGCCGTTCGTCGGCCTGTTCGTGAACCTGTTGCGCATCCCCTACGGCTGGCTGGTGCCGACCATCCTGGTGATCTCGGTGATCGGGGTCTACAGCGTCAACTCCAAGCCGGCTGACATCTGGATCATGGTGCTATCGGGCGGTGCCGGCTATCTGTTGCGCAAGTTCGGCTACGAGATGGCACCGCTGCTGCTCGCGCTGGTGCTCGGCGACCGCCTTGAAGAGAACTTCCGACTGGCGCTCACCATGTCGGGGGGCAGCTACATGACGTTCGTCGAGCCCGCAGCGCTCATCGTTCTCGCGTCGGCCGCCGCGCTGCTGCTCATATTGCAGGGCCTGGCCTGGGCGTTCGGCTATCGCAAGGCCGTCGCGGACGAGGCCGAAAGGGAGGGATCGAGATGAAGCCGGAACCGCTGCGTGTCGCCGCACTGGGCATGGGCTGGTGGTCCGACGTGCTGGCCGACGCTGTCAAGCGCTCGGGCGAGCTCGAGCTTGTTGCCTGCTACACCCGCTCGGAAGAAAAGCGCCGCGCCTTTGCCGCCAAGTATGGATGCCGCGCAGCCCGGAGCTACGAGGAGATCCTGGCCGATCGCTCGATCGCGGGCATCATCAACACGACGCCCAACAACGTGCACCTGGAGACCACGCGAGCCGCCGCAGGTGCCGGCAAGCATGTGTTTCTCGACAAGCCGATTGCCAACACGGTCGCCGACGGTCGCGACATCGCGCAAGCATGCAAAGAGGCCGGCGTGGTGCTGGCGCTTGGCTATCAGCGCCGTCGGGAGAGCCATTTCCGCTGGATCAAGACGGAGATCGACGAGGGACGGTTCGGCAAGCTGGTGCAGGCCGAATGCAACATCAGCCGCGACCGGCTCGGCCAGTTCGATTTGAGCTCCTGGCGCTACACGGCAGCCGGCATGCCGGGCGGCGTGATGCTGCAGATCGGCATCCACTACGTCGACGTGCTGGAGATGCTGATGGGGCCGGTCAAACGCGTGTCGGCGAGCCTCGCCCAGCTCGTGCTGCCTGGCGACAACCCGGACGTCGCCAACATGACCCTGGAGCACGAGAGCGGCGCCCTCTCCAGCCTGACCGCCTCCTATGCCTCGGCTTCCGAGTTCTACATGATGAATGTCTACGGCAAGGAGGCGAGCGCCTACTACGACCTGTTCTCGGGCCTCAGACATCTGAAGCGGGGCGAGAAGGAGCCGCGTCGGATCGCAACGGGCACGAACGACACGCTCCGCGAGGAGCTGGAGGAATTCGCCCGCTGCGTACGCGATGGCGGCAAGCCCGAGACCGATGGCGTCTGGGCGGCGCGCAATCTCGCCGTCATCAAAGCCGGAGTGAGAAGCGCGCGAGAGAGCCGGATGATCGAGGTTGCCGATATGTTGGCGAGCGGCGAGTAGGGGGTGAGAAATGAGCGCGGATTTGCTGAAGGAGCAGGCCGATTTCCTGCGGTCGATCGATACGCCGACCGTGTGCAATCTGATCGAGATGGTGGCGCCGGAGCGGCGTGGGCACGGCTACACCGTGAAGCATTTGCACTGCCCGTTCCCCGAGTTGCCGCCCATGGTCGGGTTCGCCAAGACGGTCACCTTCAAAGCCAGGGACAGCTTCGGCATGGGGGAAGCCGGCTATATGCAGAAACGCCTCGACTATCTCGACTACGTGGCCGCCGCGCCGCGTCCGAGCGTCATGATCATGGAGGACCTCGACGATCCGCCGGGCTACGGCGCGTTCTGGGGCGAGGTGCAGTCGAACGTGCACAAGGCGCTGGGCGCACTGGGTGTGGTGACCAGTGGGTCGGTCCGCGACATCCCCATGATTGCACCGGGCTTCCAGATGCTGGCAGGCTCGATCGGTCCCTCGCACGCCTTCGTTCACGTTGTCGACTTCGGCATCGACGTCACGGTGCACGGCATGGCCGTGAGGAGCGGCGATCTGATCCATGCCGACCGCCACGGCGCCGTTGTCGTGCCGGCCGACAAGATCGAAGCGATGCAGGCCGCTGCCGATAAGCTCGCCCGTCAGGAAGCCCGCATCATCGATGCCGCGCGTGCGCCAGGCGCCACGGTCGAGACCATCAAGGCTGCAATTCGAGGTTAGAATCGACGCGCTGGCACTATTCACTCCAAGCGCATCAGGCTGCCGATACGGAACCTCACTCGCAACGCGGAGCCAGCACAACCATGACCACCGACGCCCGCGTCAATTCAGCGATAGCGCACTGGGCGCCGCGCTTCGTCGCCAACGGCGTGGCACTTGCCGACTTCGAGGAAGTCACGGCCTCGATCGCGTCCTGGAACGACTGGTGCCGGGCTTGGTCCGAGCGCGCGGCGCGGCATGAGCTGATGGGGCGCGAGGCGCTGGCGCGCGGGAGGCTGCTGAGCGCCGGCGAGCATCTGCAACGGGCGGCTATCTACTATCATTTCGCCAAGTTCTTGTTCGTGCACGATCTGGCGCAGATGAAGGCGGCGCACATGAAGGCGGTCGAATGCCGAAGCCTTGCTCTGCCGCATCTGCTGCCGCCCGGTGAGCGCGTGCAGATCCCCTATCAGGGAAAATCGCTCTACGGCATCTTGCGCAAGCCCGCTGGCGCCGATCGGCCTCCGGTCATGGTGATGATCTGCGGCCTCGACTCCGCCAAGGAGGAGACGGACGCCTACGAGCGTCCGTTTCTCGAGCGCGGGATCGCGATCCTGGTGTTCGACGGCCCGGGCCAGGGCGAAGGTGAGTACGACCTCCCGCTGCGGGGCGACTATGAGGTGGCGGTGAAGGCCGTCGTCGACTATCTGATGACGCGCGGCGACCTCGACACGGGGCGCATCGGGGTGTGGGGCGTGAGCCTCGGCGGCTACTACGCTTCGCGTTCAGCCGCATTCGAAGCGCGGATCAAGGCCTGCATCGCTCTCGCCGGCCCCTACGACTGGGGGCAGGCGTGGGATGGACTGCCCGAGCTGACGCGCGAGGCGTTCCGCGTGCGCAGCCACTGCGCGACCCCCGAGCAGGCCAGACGCCACGCCGCCACGCTGTCGCTCCACGGCATCGCCGGCCGCATCGCCTGCCCGATCTTCATCATGACCGGCAAGCTCGACCGCATTGTTCCGTGGCAGGACGCCGAGCGGCTCGCCCGCGAGGTGAGCGGCCCCGCCGAGCTTGTGATCATCGAGGACGGCAACCATGTCGCCAACAACCGGGGCTACCGCTGGCGGCTGCAATCGGCCGATTGGATGGCGGAGCAGCTCAGCCTGCCCGTGAAATAGCGATCGGGCGCAAGCCGCCCGTCACAGGGCACGGTCATCGTGCCAGAAGATCAGCCTGCGGCCGGCCCACGCGAGCAGGAAGTAACCCACCACGCCGACGACGGCGAGGATGATGATGACGGCGAACATGCGGTCGATGCGAAGCTGGAAGTTGTAGAGGTCGAGCAGATAGCCGAGCCCGTACTGGGCGCCGACGAACTCGCCCACGATCGCCCCGACGACAGCGAACACGAAGGCCGCCTCGATGCCGGCGAATATGATCGGCAGCGCGTGCAGGAACGACACCTTCCAGAAGAGCTGCAGACGCGTGGCGCGCAGCGAGCGCATCAGCCGGCGCGCGTCCTCGGGTACCGATTCCAGCCCGACCATGGTGTTGAGCAGCACCGGGAAGAAGCAGATGACGACGGCCGTCACGATCTTCGACTCCTGGCCGAAGCCGAACCAGGCGATGAACAGCGGTGCGAACACGATCTTCGGCGTGGCCTGAAAGCCGACGACATACGGGTAGGTCAACCGCTTCACCGGCTGCCACACGGCCAGAACGATGCCGCCGGCAAGGCCGATGATGGTGCCCAGCACGAAGCCCAC
>JBIOVC010000416.1:0-3340 GCA_044867545.1 Hyphomicrobiaceae bacterium
TATGTTGCAATCGGCCGGCTTTGATCCTCTAGTGCGCTGCTGACGCCTGTCCGCCGGAGCAAAACCCGGCGCGATTAGAGCGCGGAGGAGACGCTCAATGCAGGAGACGCTCGAGTCGAGCGAGGGCGGGAACGTGCATCGGCACGATGCCGGGCTCGAGCGGCGGCTCAGGAACGCGCTGCAGGGCGAAGTCGGCTTCGACGCGTTCACACGGGGCCGGTACGCCACCGATGCCTCGATCTACCAGATCATGCCGGTCGGCGTCGTGTTTCCGCGCACTGTCGCCGACCTGCGGGCGAGCCTCGTGATTGCGGACGAGGCGGACGTCGCGGTCATCGCCAGAGGCGGCGGCACCTCGCAGAACGGGCAGCCGATCGGACGCGGCCTCGTCATCGACTGCTCTCGGCACCTCAACCGGACCATCAGCTACGACGCCGCGGCCGGCACCGTCAGCGTGGAGCCCGGCACGGTGCTTGAGCAGATGAACCAGCGGCTCAGGTCCGACGGCTGGTTCTTTCCGGTCGAGCCCTCAACCGCCAGCCGCTGCACCATCGGCGGCATGGCCGGCAACAACTCCTCCGGCGCCCGGTCGATCCGATACGGCAAGATGGTCGACAACGTGCTCGGCATCGAGGCGCTGTTCCATGACGGGGAGGCGTTCTCGTTCGGGGCGGCTGGTGCGACGGGCAGCGAGCGCGCCAAAGGGATCGCGGCCGCCATGCTCGACCTTGCGCACAGCGAAGAGGCCGAGATCGCTCGCGTCTTCCCGAAGGTGCAGCGCCGGGTCGGGGGCTACAATCTCGATGCGCTGGTCGGCAGGCAGCCCAACCTCGCGCACCTGCTGGTCGGCTCGGAGGGCACGCTCGCCGTCACCACCGGCGTCACGCTCAAGCTTTCCCGCCTGCCCCGCCACCGGGTGATGGGGGTCTGCCATTTCCCGTCGTTCCGCTCGGCGATGGAGACGACGCGATTTCTCGTCGAGCTCGGCCCAGTCGCGGTCGAGCTCGTCGACAACAACGTGGTGACGCTCGGCGCCGATATCGAAATGTTCCGCAAGACGCTCGCGGACATTACCCGGGGCACGCCCGACTGCCTGCTGCTGGTCGAGTTCGCGGGGGAGGACCTGGAGGATCTGAAGCGGGATCTGAAGCGCCTCGATCAGTGCATGGCCGATCATGGCTTTGCCAATGCCGTCGTCGAGGTGGTCGAGCCCGCCCGGCAGCGAACGGTGTGGGAGTTGCGCGAGGCCTGTCTCAACATCATGACGTCGATGAAGGGCGACGCGAAGCCGGTCTCCTTCATCGAGGACTGCGCGGTGCCGCTCGAGCATCTCGCCGACTACACGGACGCGATCACCGAGCTGTTCGCCAGGCACGGCACGCGCGGCACCTGGTATGCGCACGCTTCCGTCGGCTGCCTGCACGTACGGCCCGTCCTCAACATGAAGGCGGAGCACGACGTCGAGACGATGCGGAAGATCGCGGAGGCCGCCACCGAGCTCGTCCGCCGCTTCAAGGGCTCGTTCTCGGGCGAGCACGGCGACGGCATATCGCGCTCGGAGTTCATTGCGCCGATGTTCGGCGAGCGGATGGCGCGCGCATTCACGCGGGTGAAGGAGGCGTTCGACCCCGACAACCGGCTGAACCCCAGCAAGATCATCGACCCCTACCGGTTCGACGACCGCACGGTGATGCGGTTCTCGCGGACCTATCGCGCCACCCTCCCAGAGCGGCCCGCGCTCGACTGGTCGGAATGGGGCGGTTTTTCCGGCGCGGTCGAAATGTGCAACAACAACGGCACCTGCCGCGGCGCGATCAGCGGGGTCATGTGCCCGTCGTACCGGGCGACGCGCGAGGAGCAGCATGTCACGCGCGGCCGCGCCAACACGCTGCGGCTCGCAATCTCCGGCCAGCTCGGCCCGGACGCCTTCACGTCAGCGGAGATGAAGGAGACGCTCGACCTTTGCGTCTCCTGCAAGGCGTGCCGCCGCGAATGCCCGACCGGCGTCGACATGGCGCGGATGAAGATCGAGTTCTTGAGCCACTATCATGCCCGGCACGGGCTGCCGCTCAGGGCGAAGCTGATCGCCTACATGCCGCACTATGCGCCCTACGCGGCGCGGCTCGCTCCGCTGCTCAATCTGCGCAACCGCATCGGCCTGCTGGCGCGGCTGTCGGAGCCGATCATTGGGATCAGCGCCCGGCGCTCGCTGCCCAAGTGGCATCGGCCGTGGCGCGAGCGGGGTGAGCCTGCGGCGCCCGAGGAGGTGGTCGGCGACGGCCTCGACATCGTGCTGCTCGCGGACACCTTCAACCGCTACTTCGAGCCCGAGAACCTCAGGGCGGCCGATCACGTGCTGACGGCGGCGGGGTACAGGCTGCACCGGGTCGCCGCCGCGGATCGCGGAAGGCCGCTGTGCTGCGGCCGAACGTTCCTGTCGGCCGGACTGGTCGAGGATGCACGGCGGGAAGCGCGGCGCTTTGCGGAGGCGGTGGCGCCGTTCGTTGAGCGGGGCGCGCGGATCGTCGGGCTCGAGCCCGCGTGCCTGTTCAGCCTGCGCGACGAGTTCAGCGCCCTGCTGCCCGCCGCACTGGTCAAGCCGATCGCGGAAGCCGCGCAGCTCTTC
Organism: Hyphomicrobiaceae bacterium; assembly: GCA_044867545.1. Taxonomy (GTDB): domain Bacteria; phylum Pseudomonadota; class Alphaproteobacteria; order Rhizobiales; family Hyphomicrobiaceae; genus DATLZB01. The sequence continues at coordinate 2,627 of JBIOVC010000416.1, forward strand.
GAGGAGTGCCTCGCCGGCGATCTTCCGTCAGGCAAGGTGGCACTTCCCTTCAAGGACCAGGGCGGACGGGTCGCGCACCTGCATGGCCACTGCCACCAGAAGTCGTTCGGGGTGATGGGCGCGGTCGAGACCGTGCTCAAGGCGGTTCCGGGGCTCGAGGTCAAGCCGATCCAGTCGAGCTGCTGCGGGATGGCCGGCGCGTTCGGCTTCGAAGCCGACAAGATCGAGGTCTCGCTGGCGATGGCGGAGCTGTCGCTGTTCCCGGCGCTCCGGAAGGCCGGGCAGGGCGACCTGATCGTCGCCGACGGCACGAGCTGCCGGCACCAGATCGCCGACGGGCTCGGCCGCGAGGCGCTGCATGTCGCCCGCGTACTCGATGCGGCGTTGTCGGGGTAGCACGTCGCTGACGGGGCTTGGCAAGGAACGCATTTATCGCGCAAGATCAGCCCATTCCGCTTGTGGGGACTATGTGCGGGTTGGGGGAATCCATGACAAACCGTCCTACGCGGCGCAGGCTGCTTGCGATCTCGGCCGGGCTGTTGGGTACCGGTTTGGGGCCGCAACCAACATTTGCCCAGAGCGGCAGCCAGCCCAAATTGCCCGACTGCGAGGCCCGAGCGACATCCGGTGACTGGACCGTTGTCGCCTACGAATCCGGCGGCAAGGCTACACCGCAATCGATCCATCGCAACGTTCGAAAGCTCAACGACAGCG
>JBIOVC010000417.1:0-4003 GCA_044867545.1 Hyphomicrobiaceae bacterium
GTGGGAGCCGCACTGCGCCGACCCGATCGCCGACGTGCTTCAGGCCCCGTGAGAGGAGTTGGCCGTCGCCAAACACGCTGCCCTAACTCCGCCGAAGCATCTGTGGGACCTTGCGTAGGCGGCCGCCTCGCGCATCAGAAATGGAATCGCGCGTGGAAGGTGCGGTTGATCGAGCAGATGAACCCCGAGTGGGTGAGATCATGGACGGCCCGGCCGATCGCGAGCGGCTTCACCGCTGACATTGCGCCGTGAACAGTGTCGTAGGGCCGCGGCCAAAGGTCACCCAGCCGCCACCTACCCCATCCCCGTCCACCTCTCCGTCTCGTAATCGAACCAGGCGCTCACCCGCTCGCCGTCCCACTTGAGCATGACGTGCTTCGTCTGGATCGGAATGCCGACGACTTCCGGCCAGAACGCGCCGATGCATTGCCCGCCGCTGTGGCGCACGCTCGGGTACACGACACCGTTGCTCCCGGCCTCGCGCAGGTGCCGGCCAAGCTCCTGGGGACGCCGGTAGGTGCCCATATCCGGGTTGAGGAATAGGGACCAGTCGCCCTTTCTCAGGTCGTGCAACGGCGTGTTGATCGCGCCCTTGTACGTCCGGTAGGCCTCGTCGTGCGGCGGATCGCTGGTCGATCCATAGAAGACGCCCATGTGGAAGGCGACCTCCCGCAGCGCCGTCTCGAACCTGTTGCCCGCGTAGTAGACGCCGTAGGTGCCGTCCGAGAACCTCGTAGGCCGCTCGGGACTGGCGTGCGTGAACGGCGCCATGACGATCGATGCGCCGGGTCCCGTCACCCTGCGCGATGGCGGCACCAGGCTGATGTCGCCAGCCTCGTCCCTCAGCCGTGGATTCGTCAGCGCCTCGAGCGCATAGAGACGCTCCCAATCCTCCGGCGCGGCAATGCGTTCGAAGAGGTTGATCGGCGGCCAGCGCGACGGCACCAGCCGGTAGGCGGCGCTCCAGCGGACACGGGTGACCGGGACGCTCTCGATCAGATTCTGGTCGACGGAGGAAGCGGCCTGGCGCTTCGCCACGTCACCAGCCGCCTCGGACGCTGTCGAGGTAGGTGCGCACGGCGGCAAGATCGACCATGTGCCCTGCCCGCATCCGCTCGATCGCCGACTGGCCCCCGAAGGCTTGGTTGGGTTGGCGTATCCAGCGATCGGCCAGCTCCGGCCGCTCATAGAGAATCTCGAGCGCCTTGAAGATGCCGAGGACGTAGCTGAGGCGGCTGGCGAGGTCGAAGCTGTGGGCGACGTGCCTGACGTCCCCCTTCTTCCAGTTGAAGTAGGTCGCGCGGCTCGGATGGCCCAGCAGCGCGATTGCCTCGTCGGTTGTCAGGCCCCACCTGTCGGCAATGGCAAAGAACGCCCGGAGCCCGGCTGCGATGCTGTCGGCATCGATGCCGCGCTGCGGCTCAGGCTTCGCTGCTCGTGCCTTGGTTTTGACGTTGGGCATGAGGCGGCTCCATGGACTGGCTGCAGAATGATCTAATACAATATTAGAGCATTCTGCATAATAAGTCCAGGATTAGACTGACGCCGCGACGCCTCGGGTTACCCGCCAACCGTCCACCAGCAGTGGAGTATCGTTGAACGGCCTACGTCAGGCCCAGCAGCGACCGCCAGAACCGAGCCCACAGTGACCGCTTGGGCAGTTGGGCGGCGACATCAATCTCAGGTGCTCGATATTGGTCGCCGAGAATTTTTCGGCGCTCTTCTTCCGACAGCTCGGCCATGGGGCGCTCCGTGAAGGATGGGCAGCCAGTGGCAATACCATGGCGGAGCTTCGCCGTCGCTAACTGTCTGAAAGACTGGCGACTTCACACAGTCGCCGAAGACGACGGACGCGCTACCATCACGCTGATCGCAATGTCTAACGGGGCCCGGGGGCAAATCCGCACGCGCGAGCATCAAAAAACAGCCGGTGCAGGGCATCCTTGGTCGCCCCGGGCCTCAGCCGTCGCTCCAGCGCCACCCAGCGCGACTGGTGCACCCACTGGCCCTTGGGACCCGACCATGGTCCCCTGCACCGGCTTCCCTCGCTTCCCTCAGTCCCTCAATCAGTTCCTCGCACCCGCCACCGGCCAACACATCAGACCGCCGTGGATCGGGTGCAGCGTCGCGCAAAATCCGTTTCCTCCCGCGAGCTTGGGCCGTCGGGGCGGGCCCGCCGCGGCAGTGCCGGACACGTCACGACAACGTGGAGCGTGCCCGCTTATTCCTGATGACGGCTGCCAACACCGTCGAGCGGCCCCGCTTGCCGTCGCAGTCGCGTCAAATTAGTGATCAGAATGCGGCTTCGGACCGGCGGGTCGCCTGCGCGTGTGGGACGCGCAGGGGTTGTATTGGGGAGGCTTGTGCAATGTCCTCGGCCATAGGGACCGCAGACACGGTGCCGGCTGCCGGCACGCCGGCCCCTTCGGCTCCCGTCGTTGCCCGCCCGACCGGCGCCGTCGACGGAGCCGCCGCTGCTGCGCCTGCCGCGAGCGAGCGCACCGAGATCGGCGGCATCCGCGCGAAGAGCCGCGAGCACTTCATCCCGGTCACCCGCTTTGCGCTGATCGACCGGCTGACCCGACCGCAGGCATGGCCGCCGGGCCTTGCCGCGGAGGCGCGCCGTTTCTTCCGCTACCTCGACTACTGGCGCCACCAGCAGCACAACTCGGCGCTGCTCGAGCTCGAGCAGGCCTACGAGCCCTTCAGCCCCGACAGCGACCTGTTCGTCACCCGCGAGTTCAGCGACGCCGAGCGCGCACACCTGCGCGGGCACCTGGTCGGCGAGATCAAGCGGCTGCTGAAGCAGGCGAACTACGTGCCGGTCGATGCAAGCGACGTCGAGCTGATCCTGACGCGGGAGTCGCACTACGGGCTCCAGTTGCACGTCGACCTCAAGGCTTTCGAGGAGATGCTGATCTACTATCGCGGCGCCTCGACGCGAAAGCAGCATCGCCGCACGCTTCGCCGCTTCCTGCGCAAGCAGGAGTTCGACGTACCGATCTTCCGCCGGCTGTTCGTGCTGTTCAAGCTGAAGCCCGCCGCCCAGCGCGTCGAGGAATTGATGCGCGAGCTGAAGATCGGCCGCAAGGAGGCCGAGAAGCGGGTCGCCAAGATGCGCAAGCTGATGCCGGCGGAGGTGCGCGACGACTGCATCTACATGAAGCTCTTCAAGAACATGCCGCGCGCCGACCTCGAGATGATCTTCCCCAACACGCGCGTGCTGTTCCGCCCATGGGACAAGATCAAGCTCGCGATCACCGGCGGCGCGGGCCTCGGCGTCGGCGTGTTCGGCGCCGCCGGCAAGCTCGCGGTCGCAGCCTCCAACCCGGCCACCGCCGCCGGCGCGGTCGCGGGGCTCGGCGGCATCGCCTTCCGTCAGGCCATGAGCTTCGTCAACCAGCGCCAGCGCTACATGGTGATCATGGCGCAGAACCTCTATTTCCATGCCATGGCCGACAACCGCGGCGTGATGATCAAGCTTGCCGACCGCGCCGCCGAGGAGGACGTGAAGGAGGAGATGCTGCTCTACAGCGTGCTCGCCAAGGAGAAGGTGAACCGGCGCGATCTGAACTCGGTCGACGAGGCGATCGAGCGCTACCTCGCCAACACCTTCGGCGTGACGGTCGACTTCGACGATGCCGACGCGCTAGGACGCCTGATCCGCGACGGGCTCGTCACCGAGGCGCCGGATGGCTCGCTCGTCACCCTGCCGCCAAGGGAGGCGGCGCTCCACATCGACCACCGCTGGGACGAGGTGCTGAACAACCTGCCCGACCTGATCGAGCGGGCGGGCGTCGAGGTCGAGCAGACGACGGGCAACGGAGCTGCAGGCTGACCGGCGTGTCCGCCAGCCTCTGCAAGCTTCGCATCGCTCCGGCCGGGAGCACAGCCGCGGCGGACGTAGCGGGGCAGGTGGCCGCCGCCCTGGTGGAGCTGATCGAGCCGGCGGCCGATGCGGTCTCCCGCTTCGTGACCGCCGATGGCTGGTACGTCGAGGCCT
>JBIOVC010000418.1:0-8973 GCA_044867545.1 Hyphomicrobiaceae bacterium
ATCGGCGGCTACCACAAGAACGTCATCACGCTGGCGCCGAGCCTGCACATCACTCGCGAGGAGATGGACCTGGCGCTGATGCTTCTCGACCGGCTGCTGTACAAGGTCTCGCCGCGGTGACGCGCTCTCGGGTTGAAGCGCTGCCGACTGCGCAATCGGAGATTTACCGCGAGCCCCTCGGATGGTCGAAACGCCTGCAGGCGCTCCCGAGCCGGCGGCTTGGCAACGAAGCATCGAGAGCCCATCCCGCCCGATGAACGTCAGAGCAAGGACAAAAATCCTAAACCATTGCGGAGAACTCCATCTCCGTTCCCGCGTTGGCGAACTCGAAGCGTTCGGCGACGGACAATTGCGATGCGGTCGAGGCGGAGATCCTCTGGCGACGGTGAAGCCAAGTCGTCACTTCAACCGCACGTTCGAAGCGTGAGCCAAGTCATGAGGCGTGAGTGAGTCATGGCGAGCGAATCAAAGAGTCCCGGCAAGACCAGGTTCGGCATCGCAACACCGGACATCGAGATCGCCGGCGGACGCATAGGCATTCTCCTCATCCATGGCCTTGGCGGCACCCCGGTCGAGTTCCGCTTCCTCGCCGATGGGCTCGGCGCGGCTGGGCACACGGTCTCGGTTCCCCTGCTCTACGGCCACGGCGGCAGTGACCGCCTCCTGAACACCACGACCTGGAGCGACTGGTACGGTACGGTTCAGGAGGCGCACGACAAGCTGAAGGCGAAGTGCGATGTCATCGTCGCCGGCGGTCTCTCGGTGGGCGTGTTGCTGGCCTTGCATCTCGCCTCAGAGCGCCCGCGGGACGTGCACGCGCTCATGCTCTTCTCGCCGACCTTCTGGCCGAACGGGTGGGCTATTCCGAAGGCGTTCCATCTGTTCAGGCTGTTCGTCCGGTTCAAATGGTTTGCCAATCTGTTTCACCTGCACGAGGTGCCGCCCTACGGCATCAAGGACGAGCGCATTCGCCGCTTCGTGCTGGATTCCCTGCAGAACGACGCCGACAAGCGCTCCCTCGACGACATATTCGGTCGCCGCGGCGGCACGATCCTCGAGTTCCGGTGGCTTGCCGACAAGGTCAGGCGCGAGCTGGGAGGGATCCGACAGCCGGCCCTCATCTTCCATCCGCGAACCGATGATCAGAGCGATCTGTCGAACACCATTCTTCTGCAGCGCAGCCTCGGCGGTCTGGTCGAGACGATGGTGTTGAACGACAGCTACCACATGGTCATTCTCGACCGGCAGCGGACACTGGTCGTGGCCCGCGCCGTCGAGTTCGCCGACGCGCTCGAGTCGAAGGACCAGAGCGGGCAATCGCTCTCGCGCCCCGCCGGGTGAACAGCCGATGACCGGTGATGGGCCTAGTGTGATGATCGAGAAGCCCGCATCATCGTGTTCGGCTGGGTGGTGGAGCGGACTTCTCGATCTGAATCACACTAGCAACTCTATGATTCTAGTGTCCCTTATGATTCCGAAGTTCGCTCGGGAACCTGGCATCGAGCAGAGGCGAACTTCGGAATCGGGACACTAGAGGCGCGCCTGCATGTCGCACCGCTGGAGATTGTCCGGCGCCCGCTTCCAGGTGAGCGTCTCGCTCAGGAACTTCACGCCGAGATACCCGGTCACCTGCAGCGTATCGGCGGCACGCAGCCTGAGCTCCACGTCGTACGCCTTGCCCTCGTTGGGATCATAGATCCATCCCCGATCCCACGTGCCGTCCTGCTGACGCTTCAGCTCGCCGATCACATAGAGGCCGCAGATCGGCTGTCGCCTGCGGTTTGGATCGGGATTGAGATCGTCGACCAGCGGACGCCCCGCCCGGTCGTTGGGAGCCTTGAGCCACACGATGCGCCCACAGAGCTTGTCGCCGCACGGCGCAATCTCGACGGCGCCATCGCCGGTGTGGTCGTACCACAGGCCCTCGTAGGTTGGCGGCATCGGCAGCATCGACGGTGCCGCCGGCTTCCTTGTTTGCGCGGTTTGCGCGTAGGCCGACCCGCCGAGCAGCGCGCACAAGATGAGCGCCGTCAGCATGGGGGTCTTCGGTAACAACCTCGTGTCCGTCGCTGTCATGCCCATGGCCACTCCGTTGAGTAGAAACTCCTCAGGACACTCGCTCGAGCGCGCCGGCGATAGCACAACCGTCGGGCGATTTCATGCCTCTGACACGGCAAGATTGGTGTTATTCCGTCGAGATAACACGATGATGCAATCGGCCCAGCCGCCAAGCTTAATGCGTCGCAGCCTGGATGGTGGTCACGGCCGCACGAACCCCCTATATACGAGGGAACATGGCAGACCGATGGTGTCCGGATTAACGACATCGGAGGATTGTTGCCGTTTGCCATACATTTGACCTATCGGCATAGGTTACCCATTGGACAAACCGGACACGTCCCAATGGACCTCCGCTAACGAGAAGCTGCAACCGGCATAGTTGATGATCCTGACGCTTGCCATTCGAAACCTGTTCCACGATCGCGTGCGTCTCGCCGTGACGTTGGTCGGAATCCTGTTCTCCATCGTACTCGTCGCCGTCCAGCTCGGCCTCTACTTCGGCGCGCGGCAGATGATCATCAGCATGGTCGACAACGCCCGTGCCGAGATCTGGGTAACGGCCTACGGGGCCAAGAGCTTCGAGGAGGGCGGCCTGCTGCTGACGGCACGCGAGCGTCACGCGGCGCTCGCGGTACCGGGCGTTGCGGCTGCGATTCCGATCGTCGCCTCGTTCGCGGAATGGCGCAAGCCTGGAGGCGGTAGCACCAACTCCGTTTTGATCGGCGCCAATCCGGAGGACAACGGCCTGCGTCCCTGGAATATCGTCGAGGGCAGCATCCATGATCTTGGCGCACCAGACACGGTCGCCGTGGATCGCAGCTACTTGGCAGACCTTGGCGTCAACGGCATCGGCGACATCGCGCAGGTCGAGAAGGGCCGTGTACGGGTTGGCGCGCTCACCGAGGGCATCCGCTCCTTCACGATGGCGCCCTACGTGTTCACGACGCTCAATCGTGCGCGGGCTTTGCTCGGCGCAACGAGCGACAATGCGAGCTACCTGCTGATCCAGCTCTCGCCGGGTGCCTCGCTCGAAAGGGTGCGGGCAGCTCTCCAAGAGCAGCTTCCCAACAGCGACATACTGACCAAGGCGGAGTTCCGCGACCGCAACCTCGACCAGTGGCTCTACTCGACGGGCGCCGGCGTGGCGCTGATTGGCGGCGCATTGCTCGGGCTGCTGGTCGGTACCGTCATCGTTGCTCAGACACTCTATTCGAGCACCAAGGATCACCTGAGCGAGTTCGCGACGCTGCGCGCCCTCGGCTCGTCTGCCAGCTACATTCATCGCGTTATCCTGATGCAGGCCGGGCTCAGCGCGGTGTTCGGCTATGTGCTCGGCATGGCGATCGCGATGGTCGTCGTCGTCTCCAGCGAGGCGACGGCTCTGCCGATCCTCATGACCCCCGAGCTCGCGGTAGCTCTGTTCGTCATAACGGTCGCCATGTGCGCGATATCCGCCATATCGGCGATCATGAAAGTGACCCGGATGGACCCGGCAATGGTGTTCAATCGATGACCGATTCCGTCGTCCTGGAGGCGCAAGACATCGTCAAGGAATTGGGGCAGGGGGCGAATAAGATCCGGGCCCTGAAAGGTGTCAGCCTGACGTTGCATGCCGGCGAGTTGACGCTCCTCATGGGGCCGTCGGGCAGCGGCAAAACCACGCTCCTCTCGATCCTCGGCTGCATCCTGTCGCCGACCGCAGGCACGCTGCAGATCGCAGGCAATCGGGTCGACGGCCTGGGTCCCGAGGCGCTCGCCGATCTGCGCCGCCGCTACATCGGCTTCATCTTCCAGTCCTACAACCTGTTTCCGACGCTGACCGCGCTGGAGAACGTCCGCATCGCGCTCGACGTGCGCCGGGAGAGCAAGGGCGAGACCATCGCCAAGGCCGAGACGGCGTTGCGGCAGGTGGGCCTCGGCGCCAAGCTCAACAGTTTCCCCGGCAACCTGAGCGGCGGCGAGCAGCAGCGCGTCGCAGTCGCCCGGGCACTCGCCGGATCGCCGGCGGTCATCCTGGCCGACGAGCCGACCGCTGCGCTCGACAGCGAGAACGGCCAGGCCGTGATGGCCCTTCTTGCCGAGATCGCCCAGGACAAGAGCCGGGCGGTGTTGGCCGTCACCCATGACCCCCGCACCCACGCGTATGCCGACCGCATCATCCGTATCGAGGACGGCCGCATCGTCGGCGAGGAACGCCGGGCCGAGGCGCGCCGCAACGTCGCCCTCTACGATCTGACCAGAAAGCGCAAAGCTCATGCTTAGGATCAACTCGACCGCTTCGAGCCTGATCATCGCCGCGCTGTTGGCTGTTGCCGTCGGCTTCGCCGTCCAGCACTGGTCGGCACTGCGTGCCTCTCAGTTGCGGATGGTGACCACGCCGAAGCAAGCCACTCCCGTGGTCGAGCCCGAGGCCCCGCCGCCCCCGCAGAAGTGGGTCGCATCCGCGCCCGGCCGCGTCGAGCCGAAGAACGGCGCAATCCGGCTCGGCTCTCAGTCGCCGGGCAAGATCGTCGAGGTCCTCGTCCGCGTCAACGATCGCGTCTCGGCAGGAGATCTGCTCGTCCGCCTCCAGGACGACGAGCCCCAGGCCCGCCTGCTGGCCGTTGAGGCCGAGGCTGCAGTGCGCCGCCGGGAGCGCGACACCGAGATCGTTGCGAAGTTGCCCCAGGAGCGCCGGAACGCCGAGGACGCCGTGGCCGCCTCCGAACGGGCTCTTCACTTCGCGCGCGTGGAGTTCGACAGGGTTCGCACGGCATCTCGCAGTGGCAAGGCGCCGAGCACCGAGGTGGCCGATGCACGCAAGCAGGTGACCGAGGCCGCCGAGAAGCTTGAGCAGGATCGCGCCGCGCTGCGCCGCGTCCAGTCGACGCCCGGCATGCCGCTGCAGACGCGGCTCGAGGCGGCCCTTGCGACGGCCCGCGCCGAGCTCTCCCTGGTCATGGTGGCCATCGAGCGCACGCGTATCCGCACCCCCGCCGACGGCACCGTGCTGCAGGTCCTGGCGCGGATCGGCGAGACCGTAGCGCCTTCCTCCGAGGACACGCTGATCCTGTTCGGCGACGTATCCTCTCTCCGCGTGCTGGCCGAGGTGGAAGAGCGCGACGTCAGCAAGATCCGCACGGGCCAGAGCGTCGTCGTCCGCTCCGATGCCTTCCCGGGGCGCGAGTTCGGTGCGCGTGTCGAAAGCATGGGACAAGCGCTCGGCGCGCCGCGGCTGAGCCAGCGCGGCCCGCGCCGGCCGAGCGATGTCGACGTTCTCGAGGTCTTCATCGACCTCGAGCGGAACTCTCCGCTGTTGCCGGGCATGCGAGTCGACGTATTCTTCAAGCCCGAGACCACCGTGCAGGCGCCGGTCAGGACAAACTAGATCGGCAGTCGCGGGGAGGGCGGGGGTGGCCAACCCGGTTGTGATCGAAGTCACGCGCGGGACGCTCGTTGAGAGCGTCCATAGCGGCGCGGTCGCCATTGCGCGCTCCTCGGGCGAGCTACTGTTCGAGCACGGGGATGTGGCCCGGCCGGTCTATCCGCGTTCTGCCGTCAAGCTGCTGCAGTGCCTGCCGCTGATCGAGACCGGCGCCGCCGACCGGTTCAGCTTCGGCGACAGGGAGGTGGCGCTCGCCTGCGCCTCCCACGGCGGCACTGCGCAGCACGCCGAGCTTGCCCTCTCGATGCTGACCCGCTCCGGATTGACCGTCGATGCGCTGGGCTGCGGTGCACATGCCCCCTCCGATTTCGCTGCCGATTGCAGGCTGATCCGCGAGGGGACCCGTCCGACCGCGCTCCACAACAACTGCTCCGGCAAGCACGCCGGAATGCTCGCGACCGCTGTCCATTGCGGTGATCCGCCGGCGGGCTACTGGCTCCTGGACCATCCGGTCCAGCTGAGGGTCAGGCGCACGGTCGAAGGCCTGATCGGGCGCCCGCTCGGCAGCGACGTTGTAGGTATCGACGGCTGCTCGCTCCCGAACTGGGCAATCCCGCTTGCCGATCTGGCGCGTGCGTTCGCCTGCTTCGTCATCGGAGAAGGGGCCGGTGCCGCCCATCGCGCGGCGGCCGAACGCATAGCAGCCGCCTGCTGGGCGGCGCCCGAGCTGGTTGCGGCAAACGGCCGGCTCGATACCGAGGTCATGCGCGCGCTGCCGGGCGAGGTGCTGATGAAGACCGGTGCTGAGGGCGTCTATTGCGCGGCGCTGCCCAGGCTCGGTCTCGGCATCGCGCTCAAGGCCGACGATGGCGCCAAGCGGGCGGCCGAGGCACTTGTGATGGGCGTCATCGTGCACCTCCTACCAGGCGCGCGTTCCCTCATCCCTGACACCGTTTTGAGGAACTGGCGCGGGACCGTCGTCGGCGAGGTGAGACTTGCTCCCGCCTTTCGTGCGAGCCTCGACAGGTGCGTGGTCTAGCCCCCCTCAACTAGAGCCCGACCGCCCTTGACCACAGCGGACCTGACGCGTCGGCGCGGTCCGCGAGTTGCGTGATCAGACAGCCCGTAGGTCGGGCTGAGCGCAGCGAAGCCCGACAGCGACGGTCGCGCTGATGCACGTGTCGGGCTTCCGCCGAACTTCGTTCGGCGTCAGCACCGACCTACCGGCGAGAGGGGCAGGGGAACTCTGTCGGGCGAGAGAGTGTGTCCTCACAGCGCTACAGCGCCCAGCAATAGACGAGCAGCGCGAAGGCGCCCAAGCCGGTACGGGCGGCGTGCATCTGGCCCCACCTCTCGAGGTTAGTTTCGGTCTCCTCGCTGACCTCGAGCGGCGCGGTCGACTTCAGCGCTTCATTGACCGGCATGATCAGGATCAGCGTATAGGGAATGTTGGCGGCGATCGCGAACGCGCCCAAGAGCCAGCGCCAGTCGCCGCTGATGATCGCCGCCAGCAGGCCGCTGACCGCCGATATGATCACCAGCGTCACCTGCATCTGCAGGCCGCGGTCGTAGGCCGGCTTCCACTGGCGCAGCGCTTCGCCGATCGGCAGCGACATGCGCGCGGGGTGCTCCGCGTAGTTGATGTAGAACGCCGCGCCGGTGAACAGCGCGGCCGTGACCAGCGCGATCGTGCCGAATGCCATGGACGCCTGCCCCTAGTGTCTTGATCGCGAAATTCGTCCTACCGGGCCGCGAACTCGGAACGAATTTCGCGATCTGAAGGACACTAGCAAATCAACGTTTCTAGTGTGATTCAGATCGAGAAGTCCGCTCACGAACCTGGCCCGACCCGATGGTGCGGACTTCTCGGTCATCACACTAGTCAGATGGTCTGCCGTGCCGACCTGCAACCATGGGCCAACGAGCGGCCGGACGGCAAGTGCCGGCTGGCACCGTCGTCAACGGGAGGGAAACGGCGGGCTCAAGGCTCAGCGGGTCTGTATGAAGCGCTTGCCTGGCATCGATTCGTAAGGCCCCTTCCAGCCGGGCAGCGCCTTGACGCGATCGAGCCAGGCGCCGATGGCGGGATGCTCCTTGGCGATGTCGAAGCCGAACTCCTCGGGCGGGTAGTAGAGATAGCCGACGAGCGAGATGTCGGCGATGGTCGGCCGCTCGCCGAGCACGAACTGGCGTGTCGCGAGGCGCTTGTTGACGATCGCGAGGTTGTTGTCGATGCGGCCCTTGAGGAAGGCGAGCACGTTGGGGTCGGGTGCGGTGGGCGCGAGGCTCTTCAGGAAGCGATAGGGGCCGAGGAAGCCACTCACCTTCTGGTTGTCGAAGATGATCCAGCGCAGCGCCTCACGCCGTTCCTCGTCGCCTTGGGGTGAGAACTTGCCGCTTTTCTCGGCGAGGTAGTCGAGGATCACGCCCGACTGGGTGAGCTTCCTCGCACCCTCGGCAAGCACCGGCACCTCGCCCATCTCGTTGACCTCGGTGCGGTACCTCTCGGTGCGGGCCTCGCCGTTGAAGAAGTCGACGAACACCGGCTCCCAGTCGGCGCCGATCAGGTTCAGCATCAGCGCGCAGCGGTAGGCATTGCCGGACTGGGCGAAGCAGTAGAGGCGGCAGGTGGGCATGAACGCTTGATCCTTTCCCTCGAGGCCGGTGACTGTCAGGCCGCGCGGCGGGCGCGAATGCGGCCCTTGATCTTCGGCCACGTCGTGCGCTGGGCAACTCTCAGATCGTACTGGCTCTGCAGGCGCAGCCATAACTCGGCACTGGTGCCAAAATACTTGCCCAGGCGCAAAGCCGTATCGGCGGTGATGGCACGGCTCCCCTTGATGATTCCAGCCACACGGCTAACGGGCACATCTACGTCGCGCGCGAGCTGGTTCTGGCTGATGCCCATCGGCTGCAGGAACTCGGTGAGCAGGATTTCCCCGGGCGGGATCGGGGCGAGACGCGCAGGCATGCGTTTTGAGCGCTGTTCAGTGGTAGTCGACGATCTCGACGTCATAAGCATCACCATCTTGCCAGCGAAAGCAGATCCGCCATTGCCTATTGATCCTTATTGAGTGCTGTCCATCCCGGTCGCCTGAGAGGGCTTCCAGCCGATTGCCTGGCGGAACTCGCAGGTCGTTCACATCAGCAGCGGCGTCGATGAGCAACAGTTTGCGGCGCGCCTGCCGCTCAAAGGCCTGGAACCGCCTGACGCGCTCGTCGGAAAACAGGCGCTCTGTGTCCTTGTCGGCAAAGCTCCGAATCACGTGCAGAATATTCCGTGTCAGGTATTCTGTAAAGTGGAATGGGTCACAGGAGCTGTGGTCAACGCTCGTCTAGCGTCTACTTCGCCTCGATCTTCACGCCGGGCAGGTTGATGCTGACGCGGTTCCGCTGGCTGTCGTAGTAGAGGTAGCCGAGCACTGCGACGGCGACGACGAGCAGGGCGATGATGATGTTCTTCGGGTCGCTCATGGCTGCTCGATAGCACGATCGGGGCCAGCGGGAAATCGGGCGCGGAACGATCGCCAGCACAATGCGTTAGCGGA
>JBIOVC010000419.1:0-2927 GCA_044867545.1 Hyphomicrobiaceae bacterium
GGGCGGCCGCCGTGCTTATCTCCGCGTTGGCGCTCGTTGGCTGGGCTGGCCGTCGTCTGGCGCTGCCCATCGCGCTGTGCGGGGCCGTGTTCGCCGCAGGCGGCGCGCTGGCCTTCTATCATGTCGGCGTTGAGCAGCACTGGTGGGGCTCGGTCGCCGAGTGCGCCGGCGAAGCAGTGACCGACCTGACGCTCGACGATTTGCGGCCGGAGGCGCTGGCTACCGGCGGCCTGAAGCCGTGCGATCGTGTGGACTGGCGGCTGTTCGGACTATCGCTCGCCGGCTACAACGTCATCGCGAGCGCGCTACTAAGCGTCGGCTGTCTCGCTGGCCTCACATCAATGGGACGAACGCCTGCTCATGACCGAAACAACGCCACGCACCGGCCGTCTGCCGGGTGATCTTAGCAAAGAACAACTGATCGATCGCATCCTGCGGGTCGATCACGCGGGCGAGTACGGCGCCGTGCGCATCTATGAAGGCCAGCTCAGTGTGCTCGGCCGTACCTCGGCCGCGCCGGTCATCGAGCAGATGGCGGAAAAGGAACGCGAGCACCTAGCCACTTTCAACGAGCTTCTTCCGAGGCGGCGGGTCCGGCCGTCGCTGCTGCAGCCGCTATGGCACGTCGCCGGCTTCGCTCTCGGCGCCGGCAGCGCTCTGCTCGGCCCGAAAGCGGCGATGGCCTGCACCGTCGCGGTGGAGGAGGTGATCGACGAACACTACGCCAAGCAGGTCGCGCTGCTCGGCGACGACGAGAAGGAGTTGCGGGATCTGTGCGAGCGCTACCGGCAGGAGGAGGTCGAGCACGGCCAGGAGGCGCTGGCGCATGGGGCGCGAGATGCCATTGCCTTTCGGCCGCTCACCGCTGCGGTCAAGGCCGGGTCACGCTTGGCGATCTGGCTGGCCGAGCGCGTGTAAGCAGGCCGGAAGTCACGCCTCCTCGACAGACAGCGTGCGGGGTAGAGCCGCCGGTACTGCCGGTACATCACAGCCGCTGACACAGCAACGACCGGGCTGCTTGGAGACGCGTCTGCCTTCGTCGAGCACACCCCGATCGAGCAGCCGCTCCACTAGAGCGCCGTGCGATTGATGTGAATCGGGATTCCGTTTCGGTTTAGCCCGGATATCTCATCGAGAGGGGTGCATTGGCCCCAGGAATCTGAGATGATCCTTTTGCGACAAAGGGTTGCCAGAGTCCGGTGCGGGGTCCGATGCAGACGGAGTGTATTCCGGGACAGCTCGAATTCGAAGGGTTTGATGGCCGCCGTGTGGTTGCGGCGTTCGACGGCGGGGCGGTGACGTCGGATGCCGGGACGGTGTTGCTGCGGGAGGCCGACCGGGCGATCGGGCTGATCGAGCGGGTGGCGGCGTGCTTCACCGATCATCGGGAGGCCGAGCAGGTGGTCCACGCGCTTCCTACCCTGATTGGCCAGCGGATCGTCGCGATCGCCCTCGGCTACGAGGACATCAACGACCATGACGCCCTTCGCCGTGATCCGGTGCTGGCGCTGTTCTCCGACCAACTGGAGGCGAAGCGGAAGGATTGCGCGCCATTGGCGGGGAAGAGCACGATCAACCGGCTGGAGCACGCGCCGCGGGAGGGTGGCGACCGCTACCACAAGATCGGCCACGACCCGCAGGCGTTGGAGCGCGTCTTCATCGATGTCTTCCTGGACGCGTATGGTCCGCCGCCCGAGGAGATCGTTCTCGACCTCGACGCCACCGACGATCCGTTGCACGGCCACCAGGAGGGCCGGTTCTTCCACGGCTACTACGACTGTTACTGCTACCTGCCGTTCTATGTCTTCTGCGGCCGGCATCTCTTGGCGGCGAAGCTCCGGCGCTCGAACATCGACGTCGCAGCCGGGGCGAAGGACGAGGTGGCGCGCCTCGTCGCCGACATCCGGCGGCGCTGGCCGAAGGTGCGGATCGTGCTGCGCGCCGATAGTGGCTTTGCCCGCGAGGAGCTGATGGCATGGTGCGAGGCGAACGGCATCGATCATCTCTTCGGGCTCGCCCGCAACCGCCGGCTCCTCCAGCAGATCGCGGCCGAGCTGCAGGCGGCCGAAGCCGAGCACAAACAAACCGGCAAGCCGGCGCGGCGCTTCAAGGACTTCACCTACGCGACGCTGGACAGCTGGAGCCGCTCGCGCCGGGTGATCGGCAAGGCTGAGCACCTCGACAAGGGCGCGAATCCGCGCTTCATCGTCACCTCGCTGGAAGAGTGCTGCGCCCGGACTCTGTACGAGAAGATCTACTGTGCCCGCGGCGAGATGGAGAACCGGATCAAGGAATGCCAGCTCGACCTGTTCGCCGATCGTACCTCGACCGCGACCATGGCCGCCAATCAGCTGCGCCTGTGGTTTTCGTCGTTCGCCTATGTGCTGCTATCGGCGCTCCGTCGCCTGGCTCTGCCGGGCACCGAACTCGCGCAAGCCACCTGCGGAACCATCCGCTCGAAGCTCCTCAAACTCGGCGCCCGTGTGACGGTCTCGGTCAGGCGCATCAAGATCGCCATCGCCTCGGCCTGTCCGCATCAGGCCGACTTCGCTCTTGCGCATGCCCGGCTGCGCACTCCACCCGCATGAGCGTCGGGTCGGACGTCGGCCATGGCACCGGGCGGACGACGTGCGTCCGCGACGACTCGCCCAGGTCGCAACCGGCTTCGCCATACTGCCATGACGCGAAGGAGCCTCGCTACGTGCCAGCCGCGCCGTTCCAAAACCGTCCGACCACACCCAGAAAGCCCTCAAATCCGCCCTCCCCCGGCACCGGGTGAGATATCCGGGTTAGCTCCCAGCCCGCCGACGGGAACATAGAGTCCGCGCTCGAAGTAAGCGTCACGGGGCCCTGCTGTGTCAACGTCACCGACTCACCCGCCAGTGCGGTTTTCAATTGATCGGCGACGTCGCTCATCTTGTTACCCT
>JBIOVC010000420.1:0-3386 GCA_044867545.1 Hyphomicrobiaceae bacterium
GCTGCGGCAAGACCACGCTGCTGTCGGTGATTGCCGGCTTCCTCGAGCCGTCGGAAGGCTCGGTTCTTCTCGACGGGAAGGCGGTTTCCGGGCCCGGCGCCGACCGGGGCGTCGTGTTTCAGCGCAACGCGCTGATGCCCTGGCTATCCGTCATCGACAACGTCGCGTTCGGCCTGAGGATGCGGGGCGTAGGCCGAGAGCAGCGCCATGCGATCGCGCGGGAGAAGCTCGGACTCGTCGGCCTCTCGGGGTTCGAGACCAAGATGATCTACGAGCTTTCCGGCGGCATGCAGCAGCGCGTCGGTCTGGCGCGCGCGCTTGCCAGTGATCCGGAGGTGCTGCTGATGGACGAGCCGCTCGGCGCCCTCGATGCACTGACCCGCGAGCAGGTGCAGGAGCTGATCCTCGACGTGTGGCACCGGACGGGCAAGATGATCCTGTTCATCACGCACTCGGTGGAGGAAGCCGTGTTCCTCGCCACGCGGCTCGTCGTGATGACGCCGCGCCCGGGAAAGATCGAGAAGACGTACGAGCTTGATTTCTGCCGCCGCTACATCGCCAGCCGTGACGCGCGGGCGATCAAGTCGCATCCCGATTTCATCCGCGTGCGCGAGCAGGTCCTGGCCGACATCCAGCGCCGCCAGCCGGTGGCGGCTTGAGCGCTCCGATGGCCGACGAAGACAAGGGCAGTGCCGTTACCCACGCTCCGGCGGCAAGTGCAGCGCCGCGGACCAGCCGCTACCGCGTGCTCGGCGAAGGCTCGAGCCTCGGCCTCAGCATCATCAGCATCGTCGCGCTGCTGGCGCTGTGGTGGATTGCGACCGAGCTTGCGTGGGTCAAGCCGCTGTTCCTGCCGGGCCCCGAGGCCATCTGGTTCGCCTTCCAGCAGGCGGTCGCCGGCGATCTCGACAACCACACGCTCTGGGTTCACTTCCTGTGGAGCATGTACCGGGTGTTCGCGGCGTTCGTGCTGGCGGTCGTGATCGGCATTCCGGTTGGGATCGGCATGGGCGTCTCGCGCTACGCGCGCGGGCTGTTCGACCCGCCGATCGAGTTCTACCGGCCGCTGCCGCCGCTCGCCTATTTGCCGCTGATGATCATCTGGTTCGGCATCGGCGAGGAGGCGAAGATCATGCTGCTGTTCCTCGCCATCTTCGCACCGGTAGCGCTCGCGGCGCGGGCCGGCGTGCGCTCCGTCTCGCAGGAGCAGATCCAGGCGGCGCTCTCCATGGGCGCCACGCGACATCAGGTCGTGCGCCACGTCATCGTGCCCGGCGCGCTGCCCGAGATCCTGGTCGGGCTGCGCATCGGCATGGGGGTCGGCTGGACCACGCTGGTGGCGGCAGAGATGGTGGCGGCCGACGCGGGCTTGGGCAAGATGGTCTACAACGCCTCGAACTTCCTGCGCACCGACGTCGTCATCCTCGGCATCCTGGCGATCGGCGGCGTCGCCTACGTGTTCGAGCTTGTCATGCGCTTCCTCGAACGGCGGCTGGTGCCCTGGAAGGGCAAGACCTGACGTGGCGCTGCCGACCGGCGGCTCCTATTCGAGCACGGCGAGCATCGCTGCGATGCGGTCGCGGATCTCGCCGAAGTCCTTCTCGGTGGCGATCAGCGGCGGCGACACGATCAGCGTGTCCATGGTGACGCGCACGTGGACGTCATGCTCATGGTACATGCGCTCGATCGCCTCGTAGCCTCGTGCGCCGACCGCACCGGCCCTCGGCTCGAGATCAATACCGCACAACAGGCCGATCGGGCGGATGTCGGCCACGTACGGCTTGCCCTTGAGGCTCATCATCGCCGCGGCGAAGGCCGCTTCGTTCGCCTTCGCCCGCTCGAACAGGCCCTCCTCCTTGTAGACCTCGAGCGTGGCGAGCCCGGCGGCGACCGCGAGCGGGTGGCCCGAATAGGTGAAGCCGTGGAACAGCTCGACCATGTACTCGGGCCCCTGCATGTGGGTCTCGTAGATGCCCTTGCGGACCAGCACGCCAGACATCGGCACGGCGCCGTTGGTGACGCCCTTGGCGAAGGTGATCATGTCGGGGACGACGCCGTAGCGCTCGGCGGCGAAGGCGGCGCCGAGCCGCCCGAAGCCGGTGATCACCTCGTCGAAGATCAGCAGGATGCCGTGCTTGGCGGTGATCTCGCGCAGGCGCTGCAGGTAGCCCTTCGGCGGGGCCAGACAGCCCGTCGAGCCCGCCACCGGCTCGACGATGACGGCGGCGATGGTCGAGGCATCGTGGAGGGCAATGATCCGGTTCAGCTCATCCGCCAGCTCCGCACCCCATTCGGGCTCGCCGACCGAGTAGGCCTGCTTTGCCCGGTTGTAGGTCGAGGCCAGGTGGTCGACGCCGGTCAGCAGGCCGCCGAAAGCCTTGCGGTTGTTCGCCATGCCGCCGACCGAGATGCCGCCGAAGCAGACGCCGTGATAGCCGCGCTCGCGACCTATGAGACGGGTGCGCGCACCTTCGCCTCGCGCCCGGTGGTAGGCGAGCGCCACCTTGAGCGCGGTCTCGACTGCCTCGCTGCCTGAATTGGCGAACAGCGTGTACTCGAGGTCGCCCGGCGCCATCAGCGAGAGTTTCGATGACAGCTCGAACACCTGGGGATGCGCGTATTGGAACGGCGGCGCATAGTCGAGCTTGCCGGCGGCCTGCTGGATGGCCTTGGTGATCTTGTCGCGGCAGTGGCCGGCGTTGACGCAGAACAGGCCCGCAGTGCCGTCGAGGATCTTGCGCCCGTCCGGCGTGAAGAAGTGCATATCCTTGGCGCCGGAGAACAGCCGCGGCCGCTTCTTGAAGGCGCGGTTCGGCGTGAATGGCAGCCAATAGGATTCGAGCTCGTTGGGCTTCACGTCGAGCGGGGCCATGGGGTTCTCCTCGCAGGTCGAGGCTGCGGGTTTCTATTCAGGGCGCACGACACAGGGTGCGCCCGATGCCTTCCAGTGCGAAGGGCGGATTCTGTCGCATCCGCCGCGTCGGGGCAAGCGGGCCGGTCTCATGGAATGGCAAAGATGCTGATCTCGTTGGTGATGCCTCGCAGGGAGGCGTTGTGAGACGTAGGCCTCAGGCCGCGCTCGGCCAGCAGCTTTAAGGCACGGGCATCCTTCAGCACACTATCGGTCGCAAAGATCTCGCGCGAGGTAGCCAGGTGCTGAACGCGGGAGGCGATATTCACGGTCTGCCCGAAATAGTCCTGCCGCTCGTTGAGGCTGACGGCGATGCAGGGCCCTTCGTGGATGCCGATCTTGAGAAGAAGGTCGTTGCTGCCGCGCTGCTCGTTGAGCAGGCGCATCGCATCGCGCATGCGCATCGCGGCGGCGACGGCCCGGTCGGGTGTCGGGAAGGTGGCCATCACGGCGTCGCCGATCGTCTTCACGACGG
>JBIOVC010000421.1:0-4162 GCA_044867545.1 Hyphomicrobiaceae bacterium
TGGGGAGCATCGCGCCACAAGACAAGCGCGAGCGCGGCGACGGCAGCCACGGCCGCTCCGCCGGCGATCAGATAGAGGGGATTGAGCCAGCTCTTCGCCGAAGCTCCGCGCTGCTTGCCGGGCTGCGATGACGCGGCTCCGTTGGCGCGCTTGAGTGCGACCACGAACGCGTGCACCGGCGTCGGGATGTTCTTGACCTCCTGCTCGCCGATGTCGGCGAACTGCACCGACAGCTTGTTGCTCACCTGCTCGTAGACCGAGCGCGAGACGCAGATGCCGCCGGGCTCGGCGAGGCCCTCTAGCCGTGCGGCGATGTTGACTCCGTCGCCCAGCAGGTCGCCGTCGCGCTCGACCACGTCGCCGATGCTGATACCCATGCGGAAGCTCATCTGCCGGCTCGGGGGATAGGCAAGGTTGCGGGTGCGCAGGCTCTCCTGCACGTCGATGGCGCAGCGCACGGCCTCGACCGCACTCGAGAACTCGGCGAGCACGGCATCGCCGGCGGTGTTGAAGATGCGCCCGCCCGACTTGACGATGAAGTCGTCGAACACGGCGCGGTAGGATGCAAGGCGGCGAAGCGTTTCCTCCTCGTCCTCGGCGACGAGCTTGCTGTACCCCGCGATATCGGCGGCCAGGATGGCGGCAATCTTGCGCTTCATCGATGCCCCTAATGTCGCGTTTCCATCCGGCTGCTTGTTGGCGGCCAGTCTAGCAGATCACGAGCCTGCCGGGGCATTCCGGTAACCCTGAGAAGGCGGCCTCACCCGTGCCGATGCCCGACCCGGGTATAGTGCCCCCATGCGAGCGGGAAGCCTCGGATGCGCGCAATGGAGGCTCGAATGCCGACAATCGATCAATTCATCGTCTGGATCGTCGTGGGCCTCATCGGCGGAAGCCTCGCCGGGCTGATTATCACCTGGGACCGCGAGGGGTTCGGCATGCTCCGGAACCTCGGCGTCGGCCTTGCGGGGGCATTGGTCGGCGGACTGCTGTTCCGCCTCTTCGGCCTGCTCCCGCAGCTCGACAGGATTGCGATCTCGCTCCGGGACGTGATCTCCGCCGTGGTCGGATCGCTGATCGTGCTCACGGCCTACTGGCTCTGGCAGCGCTATCAGTCCGGGTGATATTTCGGCCGGAGCGGCGCGGTGGCGGCATCGAGCCAGGCGCACTCCTCGCTGGAAAGCTCCGGTCCGATCTCGGCGCGGACGCGGGCATGGTAGGCGTCGACCCAGGCGCGCTCGGAATCGTCGAGTTGCTCGACCGCGATCAGCCGTCGATCGATCGGTACGAGGGTGAGCGTCTCGAATCTCATGATTGGCCGCTCGCTGCCGGCCGGCGTCTCGGGCTCGGTGACGAGGACGAGATTCTCGATGCGGATGCCGTAAGCGCCCTGCTTGTAGTAGCCGGGCTCGTTGGAAAGGATCATGCCGGGCTCGAGCGGCGCCATACCGCGCTTCGAGATCGACGGCGGGCCCTCGTGCACGGAGAGGTAGCTGCCGACGCCGTGGCCGGTTCCGTGATCGTAGTCGAGGCCCAGCTCCCACAGCGGCCGGCGGGCGAAGGGGTCGAGGTCGATGCCGCGCGTGCCTTTCGGGAAGCGCGCCGTGGCGATGGCGATGTGGGCCTTGAGCACGGCAGTGAAACGGGCGCGCATTTCGTCCGACGGCGGACCGATGGCGAGGGTGCGGGTCACGTCGGTGGTGCCGTCGAGGTATTGGGCGCCGGAGTCGACGAGGTAGAGCTCGCCCGTGCGCAGTGCGCGGTTGCTGGCAGCCGTCACGCGGTAGTGGACGATCGCGCCGTTGGGACCGGAGCCCGAGATGGTGTCGAAGCTCAAGTCCTGCATCATGTTGGAGACGCGCCTCAGCCGCTCGAGCTCATTGGCGGCGGCAATCTCGTCGATCGTGTCGGAGGGTGCGGTGCGGTCGAGCCAGGCGAGGAAGCGGGCCATCGCGACGCCGTCGCGGAGGTGCGCGGCGCGGGCGCCCTTGATCTCGGTCGGGTTCTTCTTTGCCTTGGGCAGCCGGCACGGGTCGTCACCTGGCACGAAGCGCTTGTGGCCGAGCGTGCGCGCGAGCCAATAGGGCGCCGTTGTTGGATCGAGGCGCACGCGCTTGCCCGATGTGGCGATCGCCTTTACGCGGTTTGCCAGCGCTTCAGGTGCGGCGACCTTCGCGAGCGGCGAGAGATGAGCGCGGGCCTCGGGGCCGAGCTTGCGGCGGTCGATGAAGAGCTCCGGCTTGCCCTTCGCCGGCAGAATCGCGAACGCCAATGCGACGGGATTGTGGATGACGTCGCGGCCGCGAATGTTGAACAGCCAGGCGATCGAGTCGGTCAGCGTCAGGACTACGGCGTCCTGGCTGTCGTCGGCGAGGCGCTTCTGGATGGCGGCGATCTTGGCCTCGGCGGCGACGCCGGCGAACTTCAACGGATGCGGGGTGACGGGGCCTGACGGCGGCGCCGGACGATCGCGGCCCCAGGCGCGATCGATCAGGTTGCCGGCGGTCGGCCGCAGCTTGATTTGCTTCTTTGCGAACCGCTCCGTGAGGCTCGAGATCTCGGCGGCGGTGTGTAGCCGGGGGTCGAAGCCGATGCTCGCCCCGGCGGGCAACTCCCTGGCGAGCCAGTCGGACAGGCGCTGGTCCGGCATCTGGAGGATGTCGAACAGCGCGCCGTCGACCTCCTTGCGCACCTGCACCGTGTAGCGGCCGTCGATCAGGATCGCAGCCTTCCGCCGCGTGATGGCGGCGATGCCGGCGGAGCCCGTGAAGCCTGTGATCCAGCGGAGCCGATCGGCGTACGGCGCCACGTACTCGCTCTGGTGCTCGTCGGCGCGTGGCACGATGAGTGCGTTGAGCTTGCGGGCCGCCATCAGCGCACGCAGCCGCGTCAGGCGGGCGGCGATCGACTCGTCAGATGTCTGGAGCATGGCCTCTTCTATTCGGCACCTGTGGCGGCAGCAATGGAGCGCATACCGCCAACGCATTGCTGCGTTGCGGCATGCCATCTGGTCGCACCTACGAACTGAGGGTATCAGACTGCAACAAGCCGCGGATAACCGCGGACCACATGAGCCGAGTTGAGATGAGCATGAGCAAGATGACAATGGCGGTCGGCGCGCACGGCGTCGGCAGTGAATGTGCGGGCTTTTTCAAGCAGATACTGGCAAGGATCGTTGCCGCCCGCGAGGCCCAGGCGCAGCGGATCGTGGACGCACACCTCGCTAGCCTGAGCGACGCACGGCTGCGCGAGATCGGCTACGACCCCGCGGTCGTGCGGGCGAGGGCCGGTGCGGGCTATTTCCCGGTCTGGTCCTGACCAGCGTCAGCGTCGCCCATCCGGCGCTAAGTAGCTGACCAGACATGGTGAATCCGTGCGCGAGGTAGGTATTCCTGACCTCGCGCGCTTCGCTCTCCAATATCCCCGACAGCACCATCGTGCCGCCGGTCCGGGCTGCCCGGGCGATAGCCGGTGCAAGTGCGATCAGCGGCCGCGCCAGGATGTTGGCGACGATCAACTCGTAGCGCTTCCTTGGCTCCCGTATACGCCTCAATGCGCCCTTCGTGCGCGCTACGTGCACGCTCGATGCGCCGTTGCTGCGCACGTTTGCGCACGCCACGGTAACGGCTGCGGGGTCGGTGTCGAGCGCGTCGATTCTCGCTCTCGGCCACACCCGTGCTGCGGCGATGGCGAGCACGCCCGAGCCGGTCCCCAAGTCGAGCACGCGAGCGAAGGCGCGTCGCCGGGCAAGCCGGTCGATCACGAGGAGGCAACTCGCCGTCGTCGCGTGATGGGCGGTGCCGAACGCCTCGCCGGCGTCGATCTCGATGGCGTTCGGTCCGTGCGGGACGGCGCCGCGATCGTGGCTGCCGTGGACGATGAAGCGGCCGGCGACGACGGGCGGGAGGGCAGCCTGGGAGATCGCGACCCAGTTCTCGTTCGCGACCCGCTCCGCGGTGACGACCGGCGGCGCGATGCCGAGAAGTGCCGCAAGCTCAGCCGACAGGGCTGCCGGATCGGGCGGGTCGGCGTAGTAGGCCTCGACGTACCAGCCATCGGCGGTCACGAAGCGGGAGACCGCATCGGCCGCCGGCTCGATCAGCTCCACCAGGGCGGCGGCCACCTGCCCCGCTACGTCCGCCGCGGCTGTGCTCCCGGCCGG